>JAFNYG010000065.1 GCA_017383325.1 Alphaproteobacteria bacterium
AACATTCCCGTAAACCATTTTGGCAATTTTGTATGCTAATGTTGCCTTGCCAATGCCTGCGGGGCCAGTCAGCATCCATACCGGATGAATTGGATGCACATCGCGCTGATTCCATGCATGTATAAAATTTTGCAATGTATCTGAATGTCCAATCAGGCAATCATTATCCATTGGATGCGGAAAGTTGTATTCATTTGTTGCTTTTTTGCGTGGTGCCATGTTTTAATCCCGTCCAAACATTACTTTGATGTTTTTGATAACGCGCCCAAAGAATTGCGTTTTGCTGACTTTGTCTTTTGCGATTAATGGTGCTGTTGCAATAACGCGTCCATTTTGTTCTGCAATCAGTTTTCCTATTTCATCCCCTGCACGAACGGGCGCCGCCACAGGTTCATCAAAGCGCGCCAGTACACGAACACCATTTAATCCAATTTCTTTATCCACAGTTATCGCAAACGGTTTGGCCACCGTTGCTGGAACTGTTGAACGTCGACCATACCAGACGGGGATTTCCACCACAACATCATCTGGCTGATAGAATGTTTTGCTGATGGTGTTTGTAAAGCCAAATTCCAGCATTCTTTTCATCTCAGCCGCCAATGCTTCGTGTCCTTTGCCGTTAAACCCGTTTATGACACCTATCAGGCGACGTCCACCAACATTGGCGCTGGCCACCATGCCGTATCCGCCTTCGTTTGTATGTCCTGTCTTTAATCCATCTGCCCCCCGCATATTAAACAACAGTTTGTTGTAATTCAGTGTATGTGTGCGCCCCCATTCGCGACACCAATCTGTCTTATGCTCTTTGAATTCGAATCTTTTTGTTGCGAACATAGGATAGATATCGGGATAATCTGAAATCAAATGTTCCGCCAATATTGCCAGTTCCCGACTGGTCATTAAATTGTTTGGGTTTGGCAATCCGCTTGCGTTACCAAACGTAGATTGGTCCATCCCAATGCTGCGCGCCTTTTCAGTCATTTTTGCTGTAAACTCAGCTTCCGATCCAGCTAATTTTTCTGCCACGACAACCGATGCGTCCCCGCCTGATAACACAATCAGTCCTAAAATTAAATCGCGTACACTAATCGTTTGTCCTGCGACCAGACAAATCTTGCTGGCAGGATACCATTCCGGACGATTGTAATCTGCATTTTTACTGACCGGGAAACGTGTGTCCATTGTGATGTTGCCCGCCGCCAGTTCATCAAACAGAACAGCCAACGTCATCAGTTTTATCATGGATGACGGCGGCATCAGCGTGTCGGCATTTTTTGCAACGATTTCCGTCCCTGAATCATAGTCAATCAGAAATGCGGACTTTGCCTTGGTTTGAAATTCTGTGGCATTTACAGCGCCGGTAATTAATGTTAAAAATAAAGCAATCAATTTCTTTTTCATGTTTTGATATTAACAATTCTAAATTACAATTCCAATAAAATAATCATCCACAACATCAATCAGTTTTACATCGCAAATTGTTCGTGGTGCAATCGGACAGCTATTGATTTTTACAGCAATGTCGTGTGGACAACGGGCGACATTATTTTCTTCCATCAAAACCTGAACGGTTTTACCTATTTGCGATCGCATAAATGCCATGCGATTTTCGTTCGCGGCATTGTTTATAATGCGTACTCGTTCCTTGGATATTGCCCGATTGATTTGATTTTGCATTTCTGCGGCCGGTGTGCCGGGGCGGGGCGAAAACGGGAATGCGTGGATTTTTATCGGTTCCGTTTCATGCACCAATGCCAGTGTTTCACGAAACAGATCTTCAGATTCGCCGGGAAATCCGCAAATTATATCCCAGCTGAATGTAACTTTTCCGCGCCCACGCAAAACCATGTCACGAATTCTTTGTGCGTTATGTCTGCGCCCCATAGATTTCAAAATCGTGTCCGCGCCAGACTGCATTGACAGATGCAGGTGTGGCATCATGCGTGGTTCGCTTAAAATTAAGTCAATAACGTTGTCAATGTCTGGGACGGCTGGGTCAACTGACGACAGTCGCAATCGTCTGATTCTTGGAACGTCTTTTAATAAACGCTTGCACAAATCAGAAATCAAATAAACTTTGCCGTCTTCTGTTTTTACATAGGATGCTAAATCGATACCGGTCAAAACAATTTCGCCAAATCCATTATCTGTTGCCACCTGAACATCATTTAAAATGTCTTGATAGCTGAACGATACTGCAGCCCCACGCAATTGTCGCGTGATACAGTATGCACAATTATGGTTACAGCCATTTTGAATTTGAACAAATTGCTTGGATAATTTTGTGTCTGCATGATTAAATCGTGTGATTTCTGGATGTTTTATGCTGCTTGGTTGCCCCAGATATGCACTTGGTTTTAATTTATCTATATTCGCTATAACGATGGTGTTAGGTATTTCTGTAAACAGTTTTGGGTTGCGTGTCGCGGCACATCCTGTGACAAACAGTGGTGCGTTTGGGTTTTCTCGCGCGATACGTCGGACGGTCTGTCCAGATTGCCTTTCTGCCTCGGCTGTGACGGCGCATGTGTTAATTACAATTGCTGCATTGACGCATGGCGCCAGCATATTTTGAATTTTTTCGGATTCCAGCGCATTCAATCGACAGCCAAAAGATAGTGTTTTAATATTGTTTTTGTTATTTTCTGCTTGCATTTTTACCATCCGAATGGCATTATAGCCTGACGAAAAATGATTTCAACAAAGGAATTACAATGGCACGCACAACAAATTCTGATACATTACCATACGTAGAAAGCCGTTATGAACTGGGGATGTTGGCATCGCAACGTGTTCGCGATTTGAACGGTGGCGCAGAACCTGTGGTTGAAAAGAATAACGACAAATTAACAGTTGTTGCCCTGCGTGAAATTGCCAGTGGTAAATTGAATGTGGGTGCGGTTCGTCATGAATTTGTTCAGTCTTATAAAGACACGCCATCTGTCACCGAAGGTGAAGAAACGCTGGAAATCGGCAGCGAAGATCCATTGTTGCGTGAAATTGATGCAGAACTGGAAGCAACCTTGGCGGATGATGAACCCGGCACAGAAGCGGTTGAAACAGCGGTCATCACAGACGCAGAATAATTTAGTTCAGGAGTCGTCGCATAGTTGGTCTAGTGCGCTACATTGGAAATGTAGTATACCCGCAAGGGTATCAAGGGTTCGAATCCCTTCGACTCCGCCACAAAAATCAAACGCCCGATATGGGCGTTTTATTTTTGTGCCGAAATCGGGGTTCGAACCCGGTAAAGCCACGATAGTGGCGTGGGTTCGACAATGAGTAGGTTTTGCAAACATAGTACAGCAAA
Organism: Alphaproteobacteria bacterium; assembly: GCA_017383325.1. Next base: position 3,311 of record JAFNYG010000065.1, read on the forward strand.
ACCGTCAGGAATGCCCCACAGCCCCGCACCCGCGGGGCGAGGGAATACTTCGACTCCGCCAGAAATATTCCCCTCCATCGGAGGGGTGTTTTTATTTATAAAAACGGGGGGTGCCACTTTTTACCAACGAAGTTTCCAGTATGTACAACGATGTAAATTTGTTGATTTTTATGATGAATATGCTACAGTAAATATATATAAACAAGCATAAGGACAAAAACCAATGAGTAGATAATATCGTATTTTTCAAAATGTGGTGCATAAAAATGCACGGTGTTTAACTGCGATATTATAGGGTTTTTGTTATGGGATTTATATCAATTTCTAATGTCTTTTTCGGTTATGACACGGACAGTAATTTACTGGATGGTGTGTCAATCGTATTTAATAATATGGATAAAATTGCCATTGTCGGTGACAATGGCTCGGGCAAGACGACATTGTTGCGTTTGCTAAATGGTGACATTACACCCGATTCCGGTCATGTTGTGCGTAATGCAGATGTTTATATGGTAAATCAATTCAATTCGATTGATAAAAAAAGCGGTGGCGAGCGTCAAAGTTATTTATTGGCGCGGGCGTTTGATAGCAATGCGGAAATTTTGCTGTTGGATGAACCGACAAACAATCTGGACGCAGATGCCAAAGCGCATTTTTTTGATGCTTTAACGACATATCCGTTTGGTGTTGTGGTTGTGTCGCACGACCGTGAATTATTGCAGCATATGGACAAGATAGCAGAAATTTCAAACGGTAAAATTCGTGTCTATGGTGGTAATTATGATTTTTATGTTGCGCAAAAACAGTCCGAACAACGCAACCTAGAGTCAAAATATACCGACTGTACCAAAGAGATATCGCGTTTAACTGGTACGTTGGTGGTTGCACAAAATACACGCCAACACCATGTTGCAAAACAGGCTAAAGACAAAAAGAATAAGGCATCAGGATCAAGAATTGAAGCAAATGCGCTAAAAGGTAAAAGTCAAGAAACAGAATCAAGGCGTCGCGCAATAATTCAAAAAAAATTAAATGACCAAAGTCAGCAACGGCAAATGTTATCTGGTCAAATGCGTGATGATATGATAAAGATTCCATTACCGTCCAAGGCCTTTTACAGCAAAGAGTTGATAAAAATTTCTTCGTTGTATTTCGCATATGCAGACAGTCAAATTTTTAGCAATTTTGATTTTTCTATGTATGGTGCAACACGTGTTCGGCTGACAGGAAAAAATGGAGCAGGAAAATCGACCCTTTTAAAAATAATTTGTGGCAAATTATATCCGCAGTCGGGCGATATAAAAACCTTTGGTCGCATAGTCTATTTGGATCAGGATTTGTCGCTGCTGGATTGCGACAAAACGGTTGTTGAAAACATTATGTCAATATCTGGTGTGTTAAAACATGATGCACATGCAATCGCAGCAAACTTTGGTTTTCGTGGTGATGCATCCAAAAAGAAAGCGGGACAATTATCGGGTGGCGAATTACTAAAGGCAACATTGGCAACGATATTAGGTGCCCCCCACCAACCAGATTTACTGATTCTGGATGAACCAACAAACAATTTGGATATCAAAAGCATATCGATATTAGAAGAAGCGCTGAATCAATATCGTGGTGCGATTCTATTGGTATCGCATGATACGATATTTGCTAAAAATATCAACATAGACAGAATTGTTTGTTTATAGTTTTTTTGGATTTGTCTAGATGTTTTATATCGTCTTTTGATTCTTTTGTAATAAAAATGCATTCAGTTTATTGAATTTGGCGGTTGTATATCTGGCCAACATGTCTTTGTCTGATTCCAGCAATTGCATAATTGAATCTGGATAAGTTATTATTTGCGTGCCATTTGCATTTGTTGACAGGGTTCTAAAATTTTCTGTGCGCAAATTATTTTGTTCATCAAAGTACAATGGAACCGCATGCGCAATTTGTCGCATTTGTTCGTGTGATTTCAGCGTCTGCATGATCGCAAAGATATTCATCTGGTTCATTTTTTTAGATATAATACCTTGCATAGATTGCTTTTGTGATTTCGTGGCGATTGCATTTTTGATACGTCGTGACAGTTCGGCCTGATCCATGGTTGGTTCTACGCCATACTGTTGGGCGTAAATCATTACGTCTTTTGGGCCGAATATTTTTATTTGCGGTTCTGCGCGATCTAATTTTTGCAGCGTCTGCATATAGTTGTCATAAATCTTCACGCCATTTGGCAAATTATCTGCCAGTAAAACGTAATATTGAAATGTGTTAAACAAATCGATATAGCACCACAGTTTGTTGCATTGCGAAAACAATATCATATTGTGATACAGTTCGGTTGGGGTTGCCAGTTCTATATATGCATCAACAGGATTGGTCGGGCAAAATGGAATTACTGGATATTTATATTCAATCTTAGTAATTGTGCCGTTTTTTTCTGCGCCGGTGACGGCGGAGCCGATGTTCAGGTGAACACCGCCATCAAGCTGAGCAACACTGTAACAGAAGTAAGCGAAGTCTGTACCACTGGTCTGGCCAAGGGCGGCAAAATCAGAGATGGGATGCTGGGCAATAATGTCTGTGCCGACACCCACATGATACGTCATAGGGACGCCCATTTTATAAGCGCGGTAGAAGACACAGTCATCCCGGTAGGGGAAACGGTCGGGATTTTCCTCCACATAATGCGCCAGGCTTTCGCCATA
>JAFNYG010000066.1 GCA_017383325.1 Alphaproteobacteria bacterium
AATCTTGAACGCGACACAGATTTCTGCATTTGATACGATTGAGCGCACGAATTCTAATCTGTTGATATTGGGGCCGGCCGGAACCGGAAAATCAACATTTGTAAACTATCTGAAAAGTGCATCGAAAAAGCGTATTGTTTGTGCGTGTCCCACGGCGGTATCTGCATTAAATGTTGGTGGTCAAACAATTCATTCGCTGTTTCAGATTCAGCCACGCGATTTTATCATGCCAGAATTTTTAAAGTTAAAGGCAAAACCGCGCAATATTCTGGCCGCGACGGACATTTTAATTATTGATGAAATATCGATGGTTGCCCCAGATTTGTTGGACGCGATTGATATATTGGCGCGCATGGCGCGTCATAACAACGAACCGTTTGGTGGAATTCAAATCGTGGCCATCGGCGACCTGTTCCAGTTGCCCCCTGTGATAACACGCGAAGCGACCCAGTACTATGAATCTGAATATGGTCATCCGAATGCATACTTTTTTGACAGCAATGTATACAAACGCGCAAATTTTATAAAATACAATTTTGATTTTGTTTATCGTCAAAATGATTTGCCATTATTGGAAAATCTGGTTCAGTTACGTAACAACAATACGACCAGTCTAGAATTTTTTAACGCATGTAAAATTGCAGATGACACGCGTCGTGATAATGCGGTGCTAATAACACCTTTTCGTGCGGTCGCCGAACGTATAAATGCAACGCGTTTGGCGCAAATAAATGAAACATCGGTTGTATATAATGGCGTTTTATCTGGTAATTTTTCTGAACGGGATGTCCCCGCGCCCCTGGCACTGGAATTAAAGGTTGGTGCACTGGTTGTCTTTGTTAAAAATGGTGACAAATGGCACAATGGATCGATGGGTTTGGTTCGTAATTTGTCCGCGCGTGAAATTGTCGTTCAGTTATTGTCAGATTCGCGCGAACTGGTGTCTGTTAAGCCTGATAAATGGGCGAAAATAGAATATTCACGTGATGAAAATGATCGGCTGGTCGAAAACGAAGTGGGCGCTTATAAGCAATTTCCATTAAGTCTTGGTTATGCAATGACGATACATCGTGCCCAGGGAAAAACGCTGGATGCGGTTGTGGTTGATATTTCGCGTGGTGCGTTTGCGCACGGCCAGGTATATGTTGCGCTGTCACGTACGCGGCGCGCATCTGATATGCATATCGCATCACCGTTGCGTCCACGTGATGTTATTTTTGACGGGCGTGTGCTGGATTTTATAAACGCTTTATAGTTCTTTTTTCATCATTATAGCGTCAACGCCGTCATAATATTTTGGGCGCGTTCCAATTTTTTTATACCCATTCATCTCATACAGCGTACGCGCAGGGGTGTTATTATCTGCAACCTCTAAAAAAACAGACTTGATTCCGTTTTTGCGCAGTTCATTTTCCATGATTCCCAACATCGCAGCTGCAATTCCACCGCGCCGCGCGTTGGGGTGAACACCAATTGTAATAATCTCGGCTTCGTCTGCGACGGCGCGCCATACGATAAATCCGTTTTGACTGGCAACAATTTCACAGCCTGACTTTTTCAGGTCCGCGAAATCATTTGCTGTCCATGGTTTTTCAGGAAAGCACAGTTTATGTAAATCGGCCAGATTATCTAGCATTATGTTTGTCTGCCATATATATTTCCAACATTTTTTTATAAACCTTTTGCGCGAACTGTGTGTCAAATTCGCGATGTGTTGGATTGTTAATATCATCTGACGGATATACACTCAACACAAAATATGTTGCAGGCATCAGCGATGCTTCTAATTTTTCATCGTATTCACGATCAGCTTCAATTTTTATTCCATTCCCAATTACAGAGAATTTATTGCTGGAACGATTAAATATACGATTTGTTTTGTATTGTGTTTCTGTCCAATTGCGTGAATCGCGTTTTATACTATATGCCTCAATGGTTTTTAGTATATTTAATTTATATCTAGATAAAAACAATCTTTCAAATAAGTTTGGCATTATTTATCCCTCTTTTTTATTTTGTTCTGCATAACTTGGGCGCAAATACATTGGTGCCACAGGTTCAATTTTATTATTTGCGATTTTATCGCACACGATTTTTACTCCCTGCCGCAAATCAAATGGTTTGTGTCCAACGGTACGTGGCCATTCCATCTGTTTTGTCTCTAATTGATCGATTTCCATTGTTTGTGGCGCCAGTCCGTCTGCTGCGACGAAAAAGTCGCCGCGTCCAGAATCCAAAGCTACGAATGCATCTGGTGTTTGTGCCAGATACAGGTCAAACGCACTGATTCCAACGACTGGTATCTTTAACCCCATCGCCAATCCCTTTGCGTACGCGATACCCAGACGTATCCCGGTAAAGCTGCCCGGTCCAACGACAACACCAATGGCTGAAATATCTGACCATGTTGCCCCAGATTCGGTGATAAATTTTTCGCATTCCACCGGCAACGCAACAGATTGTTTTTCCACCACGATGGATTTGTATTTATCATCTAATACAAACTCTAAATCCTTGCCTGATGTATTAATAACTAAAATCATGCACGCACCCCAAATCCAATCTTTTTCGAAAATCCCGCTGATTTACGCAATGACAATAATGCGTCAATTTTCTGGGGGGTAAACTCAGTCTTGGTATCAACACAGTCATTTTCCAGCAACGAACGTCGCAAAATTGCGGTCAGTTCACGTTGGGCTTGGCGCACCCCTTGTTCTGATGTATAGTTCTGAATCAGGTGGCGTATCGCATCATCTGTTATAACGATATCATCTACATTCCATCCTGTGTCACGTGCGGCGCGTCCAATTAAATGTTCGCGTGCAATTCTGATTTTATCATCCATTGAATAACCTGGGATTTCAATAATTTCCATTCGGTCTTTCAGTGCGTTTGACATATTCAGACTGTTCGCTGTTGCAATAAACATCACGTTTGACAGGTCAAAGTCCACTTCCAGATAATGATCGCGGAATGTTTTGTTCTGTTCTGGGTCCAATATTTCCAACAGTGCAGATTCCGGATCACCGCGCCAATCGCGCCCCATTTTATCAATTTCGTCCAGCACAATAACCGGATTGTTTGTTTTACAGCGTTTCAGTGCATCCATTATTCGTCCGGTCTGTGCGCCAATATACGTCTTGCGGTGACCACGGAAATGCGATTCATCTGAAATACCACCCAGTGAAATGCGCTGATATTTACGCCCCAATGCCATCGCGATTGATTTGCCCAGTGATGTCTTCCCAACACCCGGCGCCCCGACAAAGCACAGAATTGAACCCTGGTTTGATTTTGTCTTTTTCATGACGGCAATATGTTCCAAGATACGTTCTTTGACCGCATCCATGCCGGAATGTTCGCTGTCTAATACGGTTCGCGCATACTTTAAATCTATCTCTGGCGAATCAGACTTACCCCACGGCATCGCCAACAATTCGTCCAGATATGTTTTTAACAATCCGCCTTCGTTTGACATTGGTGACACAGAACGCATGCGTTTCCATTCTGTCATAGCTTTTTCTTTGGCGTCTGCGGGCATATCGGATTTTAAGATTTTCTTACGGATGTTCGCGGTATCTACCTCGCCATCATCCTCGCCCATTTCCTTTTGCAGGGCGCGCATTTTTTCTTGTAAAATTGCCTCGCGTCGGCCATTTTCCATTTGCTGATGTATGCGCTTGTTAATAGATTCTTCTATCTTTGCGGTTTCAATCATCAGTTTAACCGCTTCTAACAATATGGTCAGTTTTTGCCCCCAGCTGGTCGCAGCCAGAACCTTTACAGCTGTGTCTGTGTCAATATCAGCCGTCTGGATTACCGCATCTATCAGCGCGGGCAGGGGATAGTTATCAATTACATTGCGCAGTTTTTCCATCTTGAATTTGCGCGTTGACATAGCCAGCGTCTGCATATTATCCGCCAGAATATCGCGCAGAACAATTGTCTGTTCGGCATCCATATCGTCTGCGACCTGGATTGGTTCTGTCTGGCCTGTAAAGATTCCGTCGTTAATCTCGATATCTGTTATTGATACCGCGTCGGTTGTTTTCACCAACAGGTGAACGGCCCCATCCGGCATAGTTAATACCTGGACAACGTCACCAATTGTACCGACTGTATAAATATCATCTATGCTGGACGGATATGCCCAACTGTGTTGTGGCACCAGCACCAATTTCTGCTGTCCGGCATTTGCAGCGGTTTTTATACAGTTAACAGACATATGGTTATCGACCAGCACCGGCACAGTCAGTCCTGGGGATACAACCAAATCACGAAAAGGCAAAATATAATTCTTCATAGCAGAACAAATATAATATATTTTAATAACATTTCAAGATGAATAAAAATGATAAAGAATAAAAAAGCTTGATTTTTCGGAAAAAAGCGTATAAACTGTGCCCCGCTGGGTAATCAGAACTGATTAAACGGCGGTGCTTTTTGGTCCCGCCCGCGATAAGGATTCTGTACAATATCTGGCACCTAAAAAACCAAAAACAAAAGGATAAACTATGGCAAGAGCAGGCGCAAAGCGCAGCACGCGCAAGCTGAAAATCGGACGTTCCTTGGGCGTCAACCTGTGGGGACAGGCAAAATCACCATTTAACAAACGTAAATATAAACCTGGTCAGCATGGGCCAACATCCCGTGGTGGCAATTCGTCTGATTACGCAAAACAGATGCGCGCAAAACAGACATTAAAGGGCTATTATGGTAATATCGGTGAAAAGAAGTTCCATAAATACTATATCGAAGCTGACAATATGAAGGGCGACACACCAGAAAACTTGATTGGTTTGTTGGAACGTCGTTTAGACGCTGTTGTATATCGTGCAAAATTGGCACCAACTGTATTCTCTTCACGCCAGCTGATCAGCCACGGTCACATCAACGTTAACGGCAAACGTGTAAAGATTGCGTCATATCAGGTAAAACCTGGTGATGTTATCACAGTCAGTGAAAAAGCAAAACAGATGCCATTGGTTGTATTGGCGTTGGAATCTGCTGAACGCAACTTTGCAGATTATGTTTCTGTTGACAGCGCAAACTTCACCGCGACATTTGTACGCGTACCTGCGTTCGAAGATGTACCATATCCGGTTCAGATGTTCCCAGAATTGGTTGTCGAATTTTATTCTCGTTAATTCGGGAATTTGCAGACAAAAAACCGGCTGTTATGCCGGTTTTTTATTTGTGTGTTTGGATTTATTCCTGGATAAATCCGCCAGATTGCATTTTCCACAGGCGTGCATATTCGCCCCCGCGACGCAACAGGGTGGCGTGCGTCCCCTGTTCAATCGCATGGCCGTCTTTCAGTACGACAATTCTGTCCATGTTGCGCAGCGTTGACAGGCGGTGCGCAATTGCCAATGTGGTGCGTCCGTGCGCCAATTCATCAAACGATTTTTGAATACATACCTCGGTTTCAGAATCCAGGGCAGATGTCGCTTCGTCCAGAACCAATATCGGGGCGTCTTTCAGAAACGCACGCGCGATTGCAACACGCTGGCGTTGGCCACCAGACAGTTTTATGCCGCGATCACCAACCATCGAATCATATTTTTTATCCGTGCCCACGATAAAGTCGTGCGCCATGGCGCGTTTGGATGCGCGACGAATTTCGGCATCTGTCGCCCCCAATTTGCCGTATGCGATGTTTTCGCGCAGTGTGCGGTTAAACATTGTTGGTTCCTGGGGGATGAATGCGATTGATTCGCGCAGGGAATTCTGGGTGACATTTTTGATGTTCTGGCCGTCAATCAAGATTTCGCCGTGTGTTGGATCATAGAAACGCATTAACAAATTCACCAATGTTGTTTTCCCTGCGCCCGATGGACCAACCAACCCCACACGTTCACCACACTTGATTTTCAGATTAAAGTTCCGCAAGACCCATTTGCGTTTATATTTAAACGAAACATTGCGGAATTCGATTTCACCACAGGTGACATGTAATTCAGGCGCGTTTGGCGCATCCGTAACATCGATGGGAACAGCCAATTCTTCGTACGCGCGTGACGCCGCCCCCAACACATCTGTTATGTTTGGGATTTGATTTACAATTTGACCGATTGTTCCCATCACTGTAAAGAACACCGAATTTGTAAACACAATTTCTGCGACAGTTATTTTATTATTCATATATAACCATACGCATAACAACAAGGTTATTCCATAACATATATCCCAAATAAGCATTGGGAATCCCCAGAACCAACGCTGGATATAGTATTTATGCTTGTGCGCTTTGACCGCTTTTTGACGCGACGGCTCAAGGTACGCACGTTCACGCGAAACGCCAGCAAATAATTTTACAACCGAAAAGTTTGAAATGCTGTCTACGCTTTTGCCGGATACTTCGCTGTTGGCACTGCTGTAATCTTTGGCGGATTTGTTCATTGGTTTCACCATTGCCCAACTGTACGCGGCACGAAAGACAAATACGATACCAAACATAATTGCAACATATGTGTTAATTGAAAAAATCAACCCCATGTTAACCGCGATTACTGCGAACAGACAAACAATACGCCAAAAATCAACAATGGCATCAAACCCCTTGGTGACATAAAGAATTTGTGTGTGAACCTTGCCCGCCATGCGACCTGTCCAAAATGACACGGATTGGAGGTGCACATAGTCGCTGAGATCCGTCCAAATACGATTTGATACTATGGGTTGCCAGCGAGCATAATAAACACCGCGAAATAACGCACTGATATCGATAACCAACAGCAACAGCACTATCAATCCGATTGTTGGTAATGCATGTTCCATAAATGTCATATCAGCGGGTACAGGATTTTCAAACAGCGCAATAAACCATTTCTGAAAATTTGGAAAGAAAACACCATCCATGGAAACAATAAAAAAGAATATTGCCCACATAATAAGCGTTCCATAAGATCCAGGAACAGCGTATTTGAAATAGAATTTCCACAAAGATTTTGGCAAAGCCAAATTCTGTGCGTCTTGTTTTGTGTTAGTATTTTTTGATTTACCAATGATTCTGCGTAACATATGTTATCCGTTGTTTGTAAACTAAATTTTTATTTGTCTGTGCATTACCGGGATATTATTTCGCGAAAGATTTCCGCTGGAATTGTGCCACCTGTAATCTTAGAATCCATAGGCGAAAAATCATCATTGCCCATCCAGACACCAATTATTAAATCCTGTGTGGCGCCAACAAACCATGCGTCACGGTTTTCATTGCTGGTGCCGGTTTTTCCGCCCAATACGCCATCTGCGCGGGCGCGACCACCCGTACCGCCTGGTGCGATAACGTCCGCCAATAATGCCGTCATTGACTCAACCGTGTGCGGTTGCAGTATCATAATTGGATCTGATGGATTCCGTTCGTAAATTACGCGACCTGTCATATCTGTAATTCTGGTAATCGAATATGGGCGCACAGATTGCCCATTATTCCAAATGACGGCATAAATGTTGGTTAAATCTAACAGACTCATCTCTGACGCGCCCAGAACGGTCGAATATTCACGGCGCAGTTTTGTTCCAACGCCCAAACGTCCCGCCATGGACAGCACAGAATCAATACCATATAACTCGGTCAATTTCAGGGGGACAGAATTAACACTTTTTGCAAATGCCGTTGCCAATGTGATATCGCCATAATATCGTTCGTTATAATTTTTCGGGTTGTAATCCCCAATTGCAAACGGGGAATCGTTAACATAGCTGTCTGGTAACAAACCGTTTTCTAGTGCCACCAAGTACACTACAGGCTTAAACGCGCTGCCTGGTTGACGGGGGGATGTGGCGCGATTGAATTGGCTGTGTTGATAATCTGTTCCGCCCGACATCGCACGAATTGCGCCATCTGGGTTCATTGCGATAACGGCGCCTTGGTGTGGTGTAACATGGCTGGGCAAAATTGCGGCAATTTGGTCCTGTAATTTCATGTCCAGTGTTGTATAAACATACATATCAGATTCAAATATACCGATGGTTGATTTTAATTCATCCATTACAAAATCTGTCCAATATCGATACAGATTTGTATCGCCTACACCGGTGGCTGCTTGCAAAGATTGTGCAGCGGCGCGTGCCTGGTTTATTGTGATATAGCCCTGGTGTACCATCTGGGTCAATACTGTGCGTGCGCGTTTGATATTTTTTTCTGGATTGCGTAATGGACTGTACGTTGTTGGCGCCTTCAGCATGGCGGCAATTTGTGCCGATTGCCCAATTGATAATTTTGTTGCCGGTACACCAAACATAGCGCGCGCCGCGGCATCAACTCCACGCATGCCGCCCACCAATGATACGCGGTTCATGTACAGGTCCAGGATTTGGTTTTTATTAAAGCGATTTTCCAGCCAGTATGATAGAATCAGTTCCTGAACCTTGCGCGAAATCTTTTTTTCGCGTGATAAAAATATATTTTTTGCCGTTTGTTGGGTGATGGTGGAACCGCCTGATGCCATTCGGCCTGATGCCAGGTTCCCAAGAACCGCGCGCGTTATCCCACGCATGTCGATGGGACCATGCTGAAAAAATCGTTTGTCTTCGATGGCGACTATTGCCTGCCATACATGTGGGGGCAGTGTTTCAACCGATACAGGCGTACCCATTATGCGGTTCGCACTGCGTATTTCATTACCGTCTTTGTCCAAAAAAACGACCGCTGCGTCGCGCGTTTCGTGTAATATCGCGTCCAGTGATGGCATGCGCAGATATATTATCGCGATATATCCTGCAATCGCAACACAGCCCAATAAACACAAATTAAAACACCATACAAACAGACGACGTCGCAAAGACGGCTTTGGCGCTTCGTTTTCAAGATTTTTATCGTTTTTGCGTGACAATCCGTCCCCCTCAGATACAGGAATACTAGCATAAACATCTTGCGTTTTGCAAAAGTTTATATTTATAATTTTACCACATAACGAAAGGAATAGGAAATATGAAAAAAATTGTATTTTGTTTAGCTGTCTTAACATCAATACCTGCAATGGCCGAAGAATATTGGGACGAATACGAATATGAATACGATGCGTCGCCAGAATATGTTGTGCAACGTGATAACTATGTCGGGGTTCGTTTACACAAAAACGAAAACATCGCATTTAAATATGATATTAATGATGGCGGTAACACCACAATACGCAAGGATAATTGGGGCTTTGGTGCCGTTGTTGGCAATCGGTTAACGGACAATATAAAGATTGAATTTGAAACAATGTATACTGGCGCAAAGCAGACCAAGCGCGACACAAATTTTGACTTTGACGTATGGGCGAACATGCTGAACGTGCATTTGTTCCAAGAATACGCAGATGCCGTCGCCCCATATGTGGGTATGGGGATTGGTTTTGCAACTGTTTGGGGTGATGTCAGCAA
>JAFNYG010000067.1 GCA_017383325.1 Alphaproteobacteria bacterium
TCGTGAAAAAGAAATTGAATCTTTTATCCCTGTTGAATATTGGAGTTTGGATGCAAATTGTAACATTAATAATGCTAAATTTAATGCGGCATTATCTAAATTTAATGGTAAAAAAATTGAAAAAATGACCATTGAAAACAAATCGATGGTTGATGATATTTTATCACAAATTGGCAATCCTGAAATCAGGGCCAGTGTTATAAATGTTGAAAAAAAGAAAAATCAACGAAAACCGGCGGCACCATTTACAACGTCAACCCTGCAACAAGAGGCAGCACGTAAATTATATTTTGCATCAAAACGCACAATGAGTGCGGCACAGCACCTCTATGAACAGGGGTTAATCACATATATGCGTACAGACGCAACAAACCTGAATGCAGATGCAGTTAATGAAATTCGCGGCTATATCGCACGTGAATACGGTGAAAAATTTGTTCCAAAATCACCAAATATTTATGCAACAAAATCTAAAAATGCCCAAGAAGCACACGAAGCAATTCGACCAACACATTTTGACGCGCCGGCAAAAAATTTAAGCGGGGATGAGGCAAAACTGTATGACCTGATTTGGAAACGTACAATCGCATGCCAGATGACGAATGCAGAATTTGACTCGGTCGCGGCGGATATCGAAACAGAAAACAAAGTTGCAATATTTCACGCAGTTGGTTCAACACGAACATTTGATGGTTTTATGAAGGTTTATACCGAAGATAAAGATGATGAAGAAGACAAGCGTGACGCAAAATTACCACCATTGAATGTTGGTGATGCAATTAAAATTTCTGAACTGATGCCAGAACAGCATTTTACCCAGGCACCACCCAGATATACAGAAGCCTCGTTAGTTAAAAAGTTAGAAGAACTGGGGATTGGGCGACCATCTACGTATGCGACAATTATGTCAACAATTGTCGACCGTGCATATGTCGAACAAGATAAACAACGCCGTTTCCACCCAACAAATGGCGGATGGGTGATTGCGTCATATTTAAACAAGTACTTTACGGATTTAGTTGATGTAAACTTTACCGCAAAAACAGAAGATACACTGGACGATGTGTCAAATGGTAAACAAGATAAAATCAGCGCGTTGAAAAATTTCTGGGGGCCGACAGATGCAATGATTGATGGTGCACGCGGTATTAAAACGTCAGAGATTATCGATGAACTGAATGAATTTATGAACAGACATTTATTCCCAGATGGTAATGATGTATGCCCGGAATGTGGCGCAAAGCTGGGTATAAAATTGTCTAAATTTGGACCATTTATTGGATGCGAAAAATACCCAGATTGCAAGTACACAAAACAACTGGGCAAGGTTGATGCCGCTGCACAGGTCGCAGAATCCGCCGCAGTGAATGCTAAATCAGGTACAGTTGAACTGGGGGATGGGATTGAATTTCGTGTGGGAAAATTTGGTCCTTATGTGACAGATGGTGTAAAAAATGTGGCCGCAAAACAATATAGCGCCGATACAATCACACTGGAAATCGCACACGATTTATTATCCAATATCGCAAAAAAAGCAGAACCAATAAAAATTGGAGAAAACCCAGAAACCAAAAAAATTATTTACTATTACCCAACCGGGCGGTATGGTGCGTATATATCATCAAATCGTGTGAATGTTTCTGTGCGTGAACAGCCGGATTTGGAAACAGCAATAAAACTGATTAATAACAAGGCAAAGAAAAAGTGATGGCGCCAACACGACACAATTATTCCAATTTCACAGATGAACTGCGTGCGCGGTTGTCGGTGGTGGATGTTGTGGGACGCGTTGTACCATTATCACGCAAGGGACAAAATTACTGGGGGTGCTGTCCGTTTCATAATGAAAAAACCCCCAGTTTTTCCGTGAATGAAGAAAAGGGATTTTATCACTGTTTCGGATGTGGCGAACACGGCGATATTATTTCGTTCACGATGAAGCATAATAACATGGATTTCAAGGCTGCGATTTCAGAACTGGCCAATATGGCGGGACTGAAAATGCCAGATTATAAACCGCGTGACCCAAATATCGTAAAACACGAAGATGCATTATTCGATATTTGTGAACGGGCCGCACAGACATATTCTGAAAAATTATTTACATCAGATGCAGCGCATGCACTGGAATACGTGCGTAGACGCGGTTTTTCAGATGATATGATAAAAAAATATCGTATCGGTTATGCGCCTAAAAATAATATTATCGCAAATAAATTTGCAGAATCTAAATATCTGATTGCGTCGGGATTATGTCGGCGCGGAAATAATGGAATGTATGATTTTTTTCGCGATAAATTAATGTTCCCTATATTTAATGCGCGGGGAAAAATTGTGGCGTTTTCAGGACGATCACTGGATGGATCAGAACCAAAATACATAAATACAACAGATACTGATATTTTCCATAAACGTCAGACCGTGTTTGGGTTGAACTTTGCACGTGACGCAATCCATCGCGCAAACCGCAGTATCGTCGTCGAAGGACAAATTGACGCAATCAAAATGCAGGTAAATGGATTCGGGGAAACTGTTGCGCCACTGGGGACTGCGCTGACCGAAGATCATATTGCGTTGCTGTGTAAATCAAACAGGAATATAACATTTTGCTTTGACGGGGACGCGGCCGGGCAAAAGGCTGCGGCGCGCGCATGCAACATTGTATTGCCGTTTATTCGTGATACATCAGATGTAAAATTCGCGTTCGTGTCCGGGGGCAAAGACCCAGATGAAATACTAAAATCTGGTGGCACAGGGGCCATGAAAAAAATTATCGACGATGCGATGACCTTGACTGATTTTTTGTGGGAATTGGCAAATAAAAACTATGTCGTGTCAACACCAGGGGGACGGACCCAGGCAGAAAAATTCTTGGACGGGCAAATTGAAAAAATTGTCGACCCAGAATTGCGTAAACAGTACAAGCAAGAATATGATAAACGTAAATTTCAAAACTGGCATAAATGGAAAAAAACAACGAAATTGCCAGATGTAAAATTGCCAGATGTTGGGGCGGTGACAAAAAATACCTTGGTTTATATCGTTAATAATTTCCCAGAACTGGCAGAACGATATATGGATTTCTTGGGGACGCTGGGGGTGGATTTTGACGGGACTGCGCCGGAACTTAATATGGATGCTGGTGCGGCTGAAAAATATATTGTGTCACTGAAACTGCAAAGATATTTGGAAAAACTGAACGCGCAGAAACGCGAATTTACAAAGCAACTGTTGGCGGGGAACGAAGATGTGCGTGATGAAATAACACGCATAAATTCGGAAATTGAAAAATATACCGAGAAATTAGATATTTTAGTTTCAATATAAAACCACCGGCTTTTTTGAACATTTTTATCAAAAAGGCCGGTTTTTTTTCAACAGTTTTATTTTTTTAGGTATTAAACAAGAAGTGACATATGTCGCCCGGTTGCATCACATAATCACGACCAACCAGACGCATTTTGCCGGCCTCTTTGACGGCGACTTCGCCACCAAGCGATATAAAGTCAGCGGGCGAAATCACTTCGGCACGGATAAATCCACGTTCAAAATCAGTGTGGATTTTTCCCGCCGCCTGGGGCGCCGTCATGCCTGCGGTTATTGTCCAGGCATGTGCCTCTTTGGGGCCAATGGTATAATATGTTTGCAACCCCAATGTTTTATAGCCAGTCTTAATCACCTGGTCCAGTCCAGATTCAGATAAGCCCAAGTCATCCAGGAACATTTTACGTTCGTCTGGGTCAACGATTTGTGAAATCTCCATCTCTATCTTTGATGATATTACCAATACATCGTTTGTTGCGCCGAATTTTTCGCGAACCATATCTGAATATTTATTGCCGGTGGCAGCAGACGATTCGTCAACATTGCAAACGTATATCACAGGTTTTGATGTCAGTAAATTAAATGGCGTTGAATCAATGTCACCCATGCGCGCAGGTATTGATTTTTCCAGATTTACCTTAATCGCGTTGGCGTCTGCCAATAATTTAATCGCATCTTTGTCCAGGCCACGCGCGCGCTTTTCCAGGTTTTTAATTTGTTTATCAATGCTTTCCAAATCCGCCAACATTAATTCTGTTTCAATTGTTTCAATATCCCCCAGTGGATCAATCTTGCCGTGAACGTGCACAATATCGTCATTTTCAAAACATCTGACAACATGAATTATCGCGTCGGTCGATAAAATATTCCCCAGGAATTTATTCCCCAATCCTTCGCCGGTGGACGCGCCCTTGACAAGGCCCGCAATATCAACAATTTCCAGCTGGGTCGGCAGTATTTTCTGAGAACCCGCCACACGCGCCAATTCATGCAAAGTTGCATCTGGTACAACCACGCGCCCCGTATTCGGTTCGATTGTACAGAATGGATAATTCTGCGCATCGGCCGCGGCACTTTGTGTCAAAGCATTAAACAGTGTAGATTTACCAACATTTGGCAGACCCACAATTCCACAATTGAATCCCATTATCAAATCCTTTATAATAGCAACAATATGTCATACATGTGGAACGAATTCAATATAAAAACAATGCCTGCGGAAACTATTGTTTACCGCGATGGACAATATTGTGGTGATTTATCAACATTGCCAAATGCACCAATTAATACTAAATTTAATTTGCCGGTGCATATCATATATGTTGGCGAAATCGCCGGGAAAAACAATCTGGAAATTTTAGTCGGGGCAGAAAATCAA
>JAFNYG010000068.1 GCA_017383325.1 Alphaproteobacteria bacterium
TGCTTGCACCGCTTGCATTTCAGGCGGTGGCTGATGACATGTCTGACATTGCACGCGCCACAACACGTCGTGACATATCCACTGTCCCATCATCCACCCGTCAAAAAACAACATCATCTGCCAAGGGTGCTGCATCTGTCGCACCATCACGCACCACCGGCACCACGAAACAGACGCCCACGCCACGCGAACGCACAACCGGCGCCACATCTGCACCGGCCCGTAACGTCACACGAACTGCGAACGACACAAATACAAAAAACATATCTGCCCGAACCGCGTACACGGTTCAACCCCGCGCAATAAAAACCCCATCACGCACGACACAGACACGCACCCCGGCATCGCTGTCGCGTGTTGCAACATCACGGGACACGGCAAAATCACACACCCCATCTGCATCATTATCCCGTGGGCGCACGGCGACCACCACCACAGGCAACGAAATATTGGGGCGCGACTTTTCCAAATGTCGCACTGTATTCTACGATTGCATGGACGAATTTTGCGCGAACAAAGACAGCCAACTAAAACGTTGCGCCTGCTCATCACGCATACACGAATTTGACGGCGTGAAAAAAAATTTAGCCAACGTCGAAGAAAAACTGCAGGCTTTCAGCCAACGCCTGCTGACTGTGAACATGGACCGCGAAGATGCGGCTGCGCTGTACACCCCAACTGCGGGCGAACTGGCATACTCAGATGCGGACAAATCCGAATCGAAAAAGATGCTGGATGAAATCGCAAAAAAATTAAACACCAGCTTTAACGACAACAATTTCGATCAAAGTTTAAATGCGATATCGCTGTCTTTGAACACAGATGCCGCATTTGACAGCATTGATTCCATGGCCGGGGCCGCAACGACAACAAAATCTGGCACAGAATTATACGCATCCGCATTACCAACATGTCGCGAAATGGCGGCCGAAGTTTGCACCCCATCCGATCTTGCAATTGCTGAAAGCGGGTATCAAATGGTGATTGAAACAGATTGTAGCACTGTAAAAAAATCATTTCAAACCCAGACCGACCAGGCCCGAGCCAAGGTTTTTGAATCTGGCGCACTGTTGGACATGTCACGTCTGGACATACACCAAAAGCGTAATTCTGACGATATCTTAACATGCAAACAAAAGATGCTAGATATGCTGACAGATTCAACCGTATGCGGCGATTCGATGGGCAAATGCCTTGACACAACAGGCAGATATATCGATCCAACAACTGGCACTGCATTTCTTACCACTGAACTATCAAATTTATCCTCGTTAATAACCCGTCCAGAATCGGGACAAACATGGCGCACAGCACCTGGGAACGAACGCTTCGTAACATTTTTAAATTCTAAAAAGAAATTTTTAGAACCTGCCATGGAAAACTGCCAAGATATTTCTGAATACGTGTGGGACGAATTCATCGAAAACGCCCTACCCCAGATTAAATTAGCCCAAGACGCAAAACTGGAAGAAATGCGCCAATCGTGTACAACCCTGACGACCCAGTGTTTGGATGACACATATGATTCGATTACAAAATTTGATGCACGTGCCCTGTCTATATTTGGTGTTGCTGTTGACCAAACGGTCAACGCCATGTGTTCTGACATACGTAATGCGTGTACCGCATTGATGGAAACGTCTGGTGGCGCTGAAAATTGGCAAACCGGCATGACAGAAATCGCAACAGAAAAAACGTATGAAACAATACTGCAAACCTGTCGCGAGGTTGGACGTGCCTGCATAATCCAGGCATGCACATCTGTATCCGGCAATTTTGGTCTGTGCGAAAACATAGACACATCAATAAATCGTAAATCCATCATCAACCGCAAATCATGCTGGGACGATGTTGTAAAATGCGTGGCCAGTGCCGGCCCAGACGCCCTGACAAAGATTCAGGCATCGCACGCACTGGATACAATCGCACAATCACAGACGCCTGACACCACAGCCACCGCTGAAACGTCATCTCCAAACATATTCCGCACATTCTATGGCGACATGTACGGAATTGATCGCATCAATCAAATAACACTCAACCCAAATGACACATCAACCAACGCCTGCATCAGTGGCGAAGGCACAAATTGCGTTCACGACATTTGCCAAACAGAATGTGAAAACAGCCCCCAGGATTCACCTGTATCAACCGAATGTTACACATGTCGCCTGGCTGAACGCATTTGGGGCAATTGCGAGGCACCATCAAACACTGAACTGACCAATCGAACCGCAACATCAGACACAGATGATGATAATAATGCCGTAATCGCATACCATAACAAAATAAAAACAACCGATGCAAATGGCCAAGCCGTGGACACACTTTTGGCATGGTTTGCCAAGAATACCGGCACAGCTGACGAAACTGACAGCTGTCGTGACACCAGTTGTCGCCCCGGATATGTGTTTGCCAAGAATGGTTTTTGTTCATCACCTGGCGACCTGGACAGCACTGGCACGGCCTGCAATAACGGACAAAAAATCAATGTCTACAACGGTCTTACAAACTGTTGCGCAACAATCAGCAGAGATGAATACGGCAATTGCTGTCACGACGGAAAAACTTCCATCACAAGCAAGAACGAATTATATTTTGGCGGTGGGGACATAATTGGCAAAGAATTATGTACAAATTCGAATACCGCCAATCTGGTGGCACAATACACCAACAATGGCCAATCCTATAATTTGGTATGCATGGGCAACATTAGTTGGACCGGCGAATCAGATGGACAATATCCAAATGGCAAAATTGTCCGGTGCAGTGGCAAACTGTTATTAATCGACGCCAACGGTCATTACAGAATCCCAACATCTGATAACGCCATATCACAATCTTATGAAACACTGGAAAACACAACATGCATTTATGACCATGCAGAAAACAAATGGTCGAACACAGATAACCAAAGCACAGAATGCCCCGCGGCCGAAAATTGGACCGTCACATATACAACCAATAACACGCCATAACCGCCCCCAGATTTTTCTGTTGCTTTATTTGTATCTTTTTTCTAGCATTAAATCAGGATGAAAAAGCGTATCACACTTACAATAATATCTTTATTTTTGGCCAATATTTCATTGGCGGCGCCCCAATGTACCCAATCCGCAATTACCGACTGCGAGGTTGGTTGTTACATAGACCTAGACCAAGGTTGTATCCCATGCAAGGGAGAAATGTACAATAACCAAACTGGTCAATATTTTTGTTCTCATTGTGGTCCCAACTCCACCAGCAATAACGACAAAACCGGTTGCACATGCAAAACCGGATATCACACTGCCGGCCAATCACAAAACCATATCAAAAACAATTCCGTCGCTTGCGAGGCAAATACATATAGAATCACATACAATCAAAATGTGCCTAACCCAGCATTCGAAATTGAAAACGTGCAATACAATGGCAGTTTCACCACAAAATCCAGCGACACATTTAAATATCCCGCCGGCTATATTTTTAAAAATTGGACATACAACGACCGAGAATTTAAACCAAACTTCACTTATCAATACACCTACACAACCAATATAACCCTATATGCCCAATGGTCAAAATGTCAGGCTGGATATTATTGTCCAGATGGCGCAGGGCAAACAAAATGTCCCGCGGGCGCAACATCCGACGCCGGCGCAGATGACATAACAGACTGTTATATGTCGGGTGACACACAAATATGCGACCAAGACGGCAAGTGCATTGACCTGCCCACCGGCACCAAGATATATGCAAATAAATAGTATAAAAAATCCCCAAACGGGGATTTTTATTTACCACAACTTTATTTTTTCAATCACAGCGCTAATCTGTTCCAATTGCACCGCACCAAATTTCCCCAGCACCCAGTCTGCAGGATCCATGGGCAAATTAAAATCACGCGGGTGTCCGATACCAATGCGAATACGCCTATATTCACGTCCAACATGTCCATCAATCGAACGAATGCCATTGTGTCCGGCACTGCCACCACCAATTTTCTCGCGGCAATCACCAACCGTAATATCCATATCATCATGGATTACAATCAAATTTTCCAATGGTATCTTATAGAACGCCATCAACGCCCCAACGGCAACACCACTGTTGTTCATAAATGTTTGTGGCTTTGCAAATATAACACGCCGTCCATCGATTTCCGCGCGCGCGGTCATTGCGTCTTTCTCGCCCTTCCATGTTGTTCCTGGGCCGGCCATTGCATCCACCGCCATAAATCCAACATTATGACGTGTATTTGCATATTGCGCCCCCGGATTTCCCAAACCAACGACTAAGAAAGGTTTATTTTCTTGCATATTTATCACTCTTTTTTTTATTATACTATCACAGAAAGGAGAAAACATGAACACAAAATCATTCGCAATTTTAACAGCCGCCATCATTATGTTATCTGCAGGGGCTGCAAACGCAAACATGTTATTCGATATTTATGCAGGTGGCACATATGGCATTGGCGGTTATACATTATACACAAACGACCAAGACATTTCTAAATCATCACAATCATACGGCGCGGTTTTAGGGATGGACATTCCTATGTTTCGCCTTGAACTGGAATACAACTATCTGGACGCAGACGCTTTGACTGCGAACCTGGGCCTGGTTAACGCGTACTTTAAATTACCTGTCCCTGTTGTAAAACCATATATTGGCGCCGGCATTGGCACCACATTTGACAGCAAATATGAACCGACCAACGCCATCAAATCAGACATTGATGACACCATGGCGTACCAAGGTATGTTGGGCATAACGCTAAAATTACCTGTGATACCATTTGACATCGACGTCGAAGGGCGCATCCTATACGTACCCGAAATTATGCCAGACCAGGATTTATTACAATACGAAGGTCGCGCAAAACTGCGTTATGTATTTTAACTTGGAACGAACTGGGATATCCATATGCTGACACTGATTGATGGAAATTCACTTTTATTTCGCGCATACTATGGTGTGCACAGCCGTCTGACACGTGCCGACGGCACACCGACCGGGGCAGTATATGGATTCTTCAACATGATTTTGCCCATATTGGCATCTGCAAATCATGACGATTCGTTTGTCTGCATATTTGACGCATCGCGTATCACTTTTCGCCAGGACATCTATCCAGAATATAAAATGAATCGTTCTGAAACGCCGGCCGACCTAATCACCCAGGGCAAAATGATTCAATCTGGTCTGGCGGCAATGGGCGTTCCTGTGCTGTGTGTTCCCGGGGTCGAAGCAGACGATGTTATCGCCACACTGGCCCGAACAAATTGCAACAAAACCGATGCCACACGAATAATCACCAGTGACAAAGACCTGATGCAACTGGTATCAAATTGTGTATATTTATACGACGGCATGAAAAATCGTGAAATTCGCGAACCTCAGGTTCTGGAAAAATTTGGCGTCACCCCGCCCCAGGTAATTGACGTCCAATCATTAATGGGCGATTCGTCTGACAACGTACCCGGCGTACCTGGCATCGGCCCAAAGAAGGCGGCCGAACTGATAAACCAATTTGGCACACTGGACAATCTGTACGCCAATCTGGACGCGGTCAAGAACGAACGCACACGCACCCTATTGCGGGACAATCGGGAAATGGCATATATATCAAAACAGCTTGTGACACTGAAAACAGACGTCGATTTATCTGGGCTGACCATATCACCATTCCGGTTTAACACATCCGGCGCCTTGGAATTTATCCGCACCCATGTCGAAAGCAATTCATTGGCCGCCAAAATCGAAAAATTATTTCCCGCCACAACCGATTCTGAACCAACCCCGGCTTTTAGTTTTCCAGGCAACGCATGCGAAATACCGGAACACGTTGCCCCAAATAAACAGCACACAAAACGCGAAATAAAATGCGAAACAATAACAACCATAGACGCACTGGAACAATACCTGAACCGAATCGACCAAGTATTGGCATTGGACACAGAAACCACGGGCCTGAATCATATCAGCGATAAAATTGTCGGCATTTCATTGGCGATTGATGATACACACGGTGCATATATTCCGATTCGCCATCGTGGCGGCACCACAGACTTATTTGCAGGGGATAACATTGCACCGAACCAGTTGTCAATTGACACCGTATACGACAAACTGTGGCCTGTACTGACCAATCCAAACATTATAAAGATTGGACATAACATCAAATATGACTTGCACATTATGGCAAACGAAGGCTGGGACACAACAAAGGTATTTCCAATTGATGACACTATGCTGTTATCATATGCACTGCATGGCACACGCCACGGCCACGGACTGGACGAATTGGCATTAATGTATCTGGGGCATGAAAACATCAAATTTTCATCTCTTTTCCCGCCCAAGACCCGCGATTGCGACATGCACTTTGAGGCACTGTCGGTTGAAAACGCATGCCTGTACGCCGCCGAAGACGCGTGTATCTGTCGCGCACTGTATGATTTAATGCGCCCCGAATTAAACAGCGATGAAAAATTAAAAAAATTATATGAAACGTGTGATTTACCGTTACTGCCAATATTAATGCAAATGGAACGCACAGGCGTATTGGCCGATCGCAACAAATTGCAACACCTGTCGACGGTGTTCCACGAACAGTTGCAAGAATTACAGACAGAAATTTGGCAATTGGCCGGTCACGAATTCAACATCGCCAGTCCTAAACAACTGGGCGCGGTTTTATTTGATGAACTAAACCTGCCCGCGAACAAGAAACGATCAACCGACGCCGACTCCTTAAACGACCTGATTGACAATCACGAAATTATTGAAAAAATTTTAAATTGGCGTTCTATCGCAAAGCTGGCCGGCACATACGCAGACGCATTGCCGCGCCAAATCGCATCTGACGGCCGCATACACACCACATATTTACAAACCAGCACCAACACCGGCCGCCTGTCCAGTCGTGATCCAAACCTGCAAAACATACCAACAAAGACTAAACTGGGCGAAGAAATCCGCAAATGTTTTATTGCAGCCCCTGGCCACACATTAATATCTGTTGATTATTCCCAGATACAATTACGCCTGTTGGCGGATATGGCAAACATACAAACGTTCAAAGACACATTTAACAACCGCGCGGACATTCACGAACAAACTGCGCGTAAAATATTTAATATACCAACGGCCCAACCTGTACCGCGCGATTTACGTCGTGCGGCGAAAACCGTAAACTTTTCAATCATATATGGCATATCATCATTTGGCCTGTCATCCCAACTGGGGGTAACACGGGCGGCGGCAAAAAATATTATCGACACATACATGGCGGGCCTGCCTGAAATTCATCAATACATTGAACAGACCAAAGAATTTGCACTGGCCCATGCATACGTTTATACCCCATGGGGGCGTCGTATTGAATTACCAGAAATAAAAAATCCACGCATGCGCGCATATGCATTGCGTGCCGCGATTAACGCCCCAATCCAGGGATTCGAAGCCGACCTGATGCGTCGCGCAATGGTTGAAACCAACACAAACATAATACAACCAAATTCCGACAAAATTCGCATGATTATGCAGGTTCACGATGAAATGGTATTCGAATGCAAATCAGAATTTGCCAACGAATTTGCGCAAAAAATAAAATCTGCCATGGAAAACGTAACAAAATTATCTGTCCCACTGGTCGCAGAATACACAATTGACGCTGCCTGGGGCAAATAATTCCCACCCCCACCATTTAGTAATCACAGGTTTGTTTCTCTGGAATTGTAAAATTGCCAATGTTCGTATAATACGTACCACTTGGCAAATAACAGCTTTGCTTTTCGGTATTATACCCCGCCTTGGACGACGCTTGGGCCTTAGTTTTAAGATCCGTATCCGTATAAATATCCCCTACGTCCGGACATTTTTCACACCCACTGCACGGCGAACCACCATCCAAGCTAAAAGAACATACAGCCGTTCCATAGTAATTATCTGCACAACGATAAGTATAGGATGATATTATGCAATCACATGTATTTTCATTACATTTTTTCACTGTCCGATATTGATAACCCGTCACCATCTCCTCCCAATTCACACTTTCAGCTGCACATCTGCGATTGCATTCTTCAAGTTCTTCCCCGGTACACGCATCCTCACCCCCGCCCCCACCGGCACTGTTCTTCACACATTTTCTATACGTTACATTACACCCGGCCACTAAACTTTTTTCCGTAACCTCCGTTAATACATATTCCCCACCACAACTTGCACATCCCTTAACATAGTATTTATCATAACACTTATATTCATCTCGAATACAATCCACATATTCCATCTGCAGCCCAGGAGTCGCATTAAGCATTTTCCCCGTATCAGGGGTACAATCCTTCCAAACGCATGGTGCCGACAACACAGGCGTCAGCGTCATAAAAAACAAGAAAACTGAAAATAAAATCTTTTTCACGTATAATCCCCCAACAATTTTTTCATAACAATTGTATGCCATATACTATAAAAATTCAATCGATTTAACAAATAAAAATCCCCCGTTTGGGGGATTTTTATTTTATCGCAATCAAGAATTATTTATCCAACGCCGCGTTGATTTGATCTGCTGGAATTGCGCCTGGGAACGCTTCTTCGCCGATAATCAAGAATGGTGTTCCTGTGATTTCGAAACGATTTGCCAAATCGCGTACGTTTGCCAATTCGATTTCGACAACTTCACTGACCATATCTTCTTTCAACTGCTTTGTATCCAATCCTGCTTCTTCTGCGAATTTCATCAGGTTCTTTTCAATTGCTTCTGCCAATTTATTCTGATCCTGAATATTTTCGGATGGACGATATTCTTTGGTCATAACAATATCTGCAAATTTTGCTGCCTTGGCTGCATCCTGCATTTTGGCGGCAATCATTGCGCGTGCTGGACCTTCGCTCATTACGCCATGAATCGAGAAGTTCTTTAACACAACCTTAACATCATCACGTGCCTTTAACACACGATCCAATTCACCATGTACACGACGGCAATAACCACATGATGCCGCGGTCCAAACATAGATTGTCTTTTTCGCCTCTGGATTACCCAAAACTGGGGCATGTTCTGACATTTCGAACGCAGATTCACGAACCAGCTTGCGAATTGCCTTGTTTTTTTCTGCATTTTGCTGTGCCTGCATACCTTCGACCATTTCCTGAATAATTGCAGGATTGACCGATGTCAGATAATATGGCACATACAGACGGCAAACACTGCCTGCCATCATAACAATTGCGATTACTTTGATTGCTTTTTTAACCCAGATAACGCCCATTGATGGTTTTTTTGCATCATGTTTCAGCAACATACCACCGAACATGTACAAAGCGATACCCAGAACCAGTACCAAAATTGTCCAAGTCATGATTTTTCTCCTTCTTATGTTGAACGATTTTACAATAGCAAATTTTTACCAAATCGCAAGGAATAAATATAGCAATTCTATATGTTTTTTAGCATAGTACGCATCGTCGGAACCTTGACCCCCTGCTGATTACAAACCGCCCCCAGGAAATCCAAAGTTATATTCAAATTCAGTGGCAATTTATACAGCCTGTCCACATACGGCGCGGCACATTTTTCACATACGGCCCGCCCGGTTCGTGGCGACAAATATCCCAAACACTTATCCGCCCCACACCCAGAACACCGCGACAAATCCAACGCATACCCCAAATCACGCAACAGATTTATTTCCCACATTAAATAGGCACCCACCCCCCCATCGGCAACCTGATTCATAAATCCAATCGTCGCATCATACAACGCCACATACGGTTCCCGTTCGGGCAATAACAACGCCAATGTTTCAAATGCAGAATTCATACAAATCAACGCCCCAGGATTCATCATAATCTGTGCGGTCATATTTTTTTCAGATTCCCAATGCATCATCCCTAACTGGGAATCTAATCGCGCATTCCATGACATCAACCCAACCTGACCGACCAGCGGACGATTTTTTTTTGCAACATTTGCCCCCCGCATCATCCCGACCATCATTCCAAAATCGCGTGTAAACACCCGCGCAATTGCATCGCGTTCATTAAATGGGCGCAAAGAAATCAAAATTCCAACAGATTCCAGTTTCATTTCCCCGCAATTATATACCAGTCAAATCAAACGACCAAACAAAAAATCCCCCAATCAGGGGGATTTTTATTTATCTGGTGGCCCTGGTCGGACTCGAACCGACACTCCTCGCGGAACTTGATTTTGAGTCAAGCGCGTCTACCAATTCCGCCACGGGGCCATGATGCATCGAAAACCAGCCTTAGGCAGCTTTCTTTGCTTCAACCTTTTTTACCAAACGGGCACTGCGATTCGCCTTATGTACAGGTTTCTTAGCAGGTGCTGCTGGCTTACCATTTTTCTTTTCAATGGCCTTTTTAATCGCGGCCATATCGTCAGTCAAGCGTGATACAGGTTTCGCCATCACATACGCATCCAAACCACCATGCTTGGTCAATGTACGCAGACCAGCGGTCGAAATACGCAATGAAAAATCGCGTCCCAAAATATCACTGTGGAACTTTAAAACTTGCAAATTCGGCAAGAATGTACGCTTTGTACGACGATGAGAGTGGGAAACATTCATCCCTACTTCTGTTTTCTTACCTGTAACTTTACATACACGTGGCATAATACTCTACCTTTTAATTTATAGCGAACCCAAATTTATAATAAAAATTCAAAAAAGTCAAGTAATGTTTTCATATTTTTATTCATTTACCATATGTCCACCCCCCAACAGGTCTGAAATCACCTTGGCTGGGGTAAATGTATTCAGCGATGTTTCCACAAAAACAGTATTCCACTTTGCCATTGCGCCGTTCCACAAACCTGGACGGTCCATGGCGCGCAACACTCGACCATTTTTCGATTTTTCACAGATAAATCCGGCATCTGCATCAACATATTTTGTCAGATCAAATTTATTTCCCTTGTAATCGCGCGTCATACAAATCAGGTCCACGGGGTTAAAAAATTCACCACTTTTTAGAATATCTATATTCTCTGGCGCGATCTGTCCAGGTTCGACAATCTGCAGGCTGCATACACCATCCGCCCCACGCACCCAGAATGGCCCACCACCTGGTTCACCTGTATTTTTTATAATCCCGCACACACGCAATGGACGGTTTAATATCGCATACAAATCAGAATTTACATCCGCCACAATCCCCAAATTATTGTTAATAAAATCAACAATCTGTTCTAAATCCGCCGTCCCTGAATCCAACGCGCACAGATATTCAAATATTTGCTTTTGAATCTGCATTGCCAACCCCGCCAGACGCTTTTTATTATCAATCGTATCATGGCGTGCCCCATCTGGACAGACATTATCGATATTTTTGATAAAAATCAGATCCCCATCAATATCATTCAGATTTTCAATCAGCGCCCCATGTCCCGCAGGCCGAAACAATAACGCACCATCATCATCTCTGAATGGCGTATTATCTAAATTCACCGCGATTGTATCGGTTGACGCCTTTTGTGCAGACCCAGAAATATTATATTTCACACCAAATTTAGCCTGGTATTCTGGCACAATCTGCGCCAATAAATCATCAACCCCTGCCATATGTTCTGGCGATACGGTAAAGTGAACATTAACATTGCCGTTCGTGACGGCATATTGCGCCCCTTCGACCAGATGTTCTGCCAATGCCGTCCGATTCGCATCTTTATACCTATGAAACTTCAGCAGCGCCTTGGGCAACGCACCATAGTTCAGTCCACGTGGGGTTATCAGACACTCAATCACATCATGCGCGGTGGGATTTTCTGGCACACAGCGCTTCAAATCATCCCAAAATGCAAACTGTTCCAGATTATCCAATACAACCTGTGTTGTTTTATTCATCACCCCTGTTGATAAAAATTCGAACAAATCTTTGAACATGCGGGTTGCAGCGCCTGATGCCGGCACAAATTTTACAATTTTATATTCATCCCTGTGCGCATCATAGTATTTGGCATATTCATCCCCCGGCATTACATGCACCCCATCACCAATCACAGCCGGCCGCACGATATCAGAATACGGAAATCCGGCCACAAAATTCATCATCTGCTGATGCACCACGTCTATATTTAGTCCATGATTTTGAATTTGTCGAACATCATTTTGGGTAAATTGATACATATTCCATCCTTTATATAATTTCAGTTTATCCGATAAATCCGTCCCCCGCAAGCAGACATTTTGGCATTCGTTCCTGTGCCTTGACAGCAAACTTTGTGGCACTATATATAGTGCAAAAGAAAACACCAAGGAGTCATAATTATGAACCCAGACGATTTACAAGAATCACCACAACAGGCGATTGAAAAATACACAACAGACTTTACCAAACTGGCCGCCGACGGCAAACTGGACCCGGTCATCGGCCGCGACGAAGAAATTCGCCGTTCTATCCAGGTATTAAGTCGCCGCACAAAAAACAACCCAGTACTAATCGGCAATCCCGGCGTTGGTAAAACCGCCATTGTCGAAGGCCTGGCGAATCGCATTATATCGGGCGACGTCCCAGAAAACCTGTTAAAAAAACAGTTGTTAAGCCTGGACATGGGCGCCCTGATGGCGGGCGCGTCATTCCGCGGTCAATTCGAAGGTCGTCTGAAGGCAATCCTGAAGGCCGTCAAAGAAGCCGACGGCAAAATCATCTTGTTTATTGACGAATTGCACACACTGGTCGGTGCCGGCAAAGGCGAAGGTTCTATGGATGCCGCCAATTTATTAAAACCCATGCTGGCACGTGGCGAATTGCACTGTCTGGGGGCAACGACCCTGGACGAATATCGTCAATATATTGAAAAAGACCCCGCCCTGGCGCGCCGTTTTCAGCCTGTCTATGTTGACGAACCGACCGTCGATGACACAATTTCAATCCTGCGTGGTCTGAAAGAAAAATACGAAGGCCACCACGGTGTACGAATCGCGGACGCAGCATTGGTATCGGCTGTAAAATTATCGAATCGATACATAACCGACCGCTTTCTGCCAGACAAAGCCATTGACCTGATTGACGAAGCCGCCGCCCGTGTCCGAATCGAGGTTGCATCAAAACCCGATCGCCTGGACGAAGTCGATCGTCATTTGATGCAGTTAAAAATTGAACAACAGGCATTAAAAAAAGAAAAAGACGAAGAATCAAAAAAGCGTTTAAAAGATTTAGAAAATATTATTGCCGGCGTTGAATCTGAATCCCGCGAACTGACCGCCCAATGGCAATCCGAACAGAAAAAGATGCACGCCCTGTCCGACGCGATGGCCGCCCTGGATTCTGCCAAGGCCGAAGTTGCCACCGCCATGCGCAACGGCGATTATGAAAAGGCATCCGCCCTGCAATACGGCAAAATCCCAGAACTGGAAGATCAAATTCGTAAAATGAATGAAAATGCACGCGAATACAAAACGGTATTACCAGAACATATTGCCGCCGTTGTCAGCAAATGGACCGGT
Source organism: Alphaproteobacteria bacterium (assembly GCA_017383325.1). The sequence goes on from JAFNYG010000068.1 coordinate 13,467, forward strand.
GTTCCTGCCGATCGTCTGAACGCCGAAGAACAATCAAAATTATTAAATATCGAAGACGAATTACGCAAACGCGTTGTCGGCCAAGACCACGCACTGGGGGTTGTTGCACGTGCAATACGCCGCAGTCGCGCCGGCCTGTCTGATCCGCGTCGCCCAATGGGCAGCTTTATGTTCCTGGGCCCCACCGGCGTCGGCAAGACCGAGGTCGCCAAATCACTGGCCGAATACCTGTTCAATGACGACACAGCCATGACACGCATTGACATGAGTGAATATATGGAACCACACTCGGTTTCCCGCCTGATTGGCAGCCCCCCGGGCTATGTCGGCTATGAACAAGGTGGCGTCTTGACCGAAAGCGTTCGCCGGCGCCCATACCAGGTATTGCTGTTCGACGAAATTGAAAAAGCCAACCCAGATGTATTCAACGTATTTCTGCAAATTCTGGATGACGGTCGCCTGACCGATGGCCAAGGACACGTTGTTAATTTTACCAACACCATTATAATAATGACCAGCAACCTGCCCGACATGGCGGCGGTAAAATCTAATTTCCGCCCAGAATTCGTTAATCGTATTGATGAAATCGTATTCTTTAATCCATTGGGCAAAGACGTCATGGCTGGAATTGTCAAAATTCAATTACGCGGATTGGAAAAACGTTTATCCGAACGCCACATTGAATTAAACATAACGGACAAAGCCATCAAATGGCTGGGCGACAATGGATACGATGCCGCATTTGGGGCCCGCCCACTAAAACGCCTGATAACATCGGCGGTCGAAGACAAAATTGCAGATTTAATATTGACCGGCTCTATCGGCGAAGGCAGCACAGTTTACATCGATGTTCACGGCAAAGATTTAACTGTAAAATAAAAAA
>JAFNYG010000069.1 GCA_017383325.1 Alphaproteobacteria bacterium
CGATACGAGGTTTCAAATTACGCACACCCCGGCCAAGAATGTCAACACAACATGAATGTATGGGACGGACAGCCATATATCGGCATTGGAATGGGCGCCGCAGGCCGCATATTGATTGGTAACACATGGTATGAACAGCGTGGCAACCATGCACAATTCGATAAAATATCAGATGACACACGGGCTGTGGAAACAGTACTGACCGGCATGCGCACAATTCGCGGTTGCCGGTTGACAGATACAATAAAAAACGTTATTGATATGAACTGGGCACAGGATAACCCAAACCTGGTCCAAATCAATGGGGACCGAATTTCAGCAACGCCGGATGGCATGTTGATTTTGGATGAATTAATGCTAAAATTGGTGAAATAAAAATGGACAGTAAATTCTGGAACATCATTGGAATCATAGCGGTCGCAGCAACGATCGCATGGGCATATTTTTACACAAAGGAGAAGGTAGTTATGGCAGGTATCAAACTGGAAAACATGGATATGACCGTTAAACCAGGCGACGATTTTTACGCATACGCAAATGGCGGATGGCAAAAAAGAAACCCAATTCCAGACGATTATTCCAGATTTGGCGCATTCGAGGTTTTACGCAACACAAACCTGGAACGCACACGCGAAATCGCCGAACAGGACGCTGGAAAAATTGGCACACTGTACAAGATTGCGATGGATGAAAAAAAATTAAATGCAGATGGCACTAAACCTGTTCAGCCACAATTGGACGAAATCGACCAATTGACGCGCGCAGACCTGGAAACATATATGGGAAAAACGTTTACATATTCATCTGCATTCTGGGGCGACGGGGTTGCGTTGGACGAAAAAGACAGCGAACATTTTCTGTACAATATTGGCCAGGGCGGACTGGGCCTGTCGCGCGATTACTATTTTGACACAGACGCAAAGTCAATCGAGATTCGTAAAAAGTACAAAGATTTTATAAAAAAACAGATGTCAAATTTTGGCATAAATGCAGATGTCGATAAATTGTACGCACTGGAAGAAAGAATGGCAAAGTCATTTTACCCAAAAGAAAAGTTGCGCGATCCGCATGCAAACTATCACAAAATGAGTATTGCGCAAATCAAGAAAGAATTTGCCGGATTTGACTGGGACACTTTCCTAGGCGCGCGTGGCGCAACAGCGGCAAAATTTATCAATATCGCACAGCCAGAGGCAATCAAAGAATCAATCGCGATTATTAATGATACAGATTTCGAATTAATAAAAACATACTTGAAATATCGTATCATCAGCGCAGCAGATTCTGTTCTGGATGATAAAACATACGATATCTCGTTCGATTTTTACAACCGCACAATGGCAGGCCAAAAAGAACCAAAGCCACGATGGAAACGCGCCGTATCAATGATTGATGGCGCACTGGGCGAAGAAGTCGGCCGACTGTATGTTGAAAAATATTTTTCAGCCGACGCAAAAGAACGTATGCAGGTGCTGGTAAAAAATCTGCAACAGGCGTACGCAATGCGTATGGAAAAACTGACATGGATGTCAGAGGCAACAAAACAAAAGGCACTGGAAAAACTGTCAACATTCCGTGCAAAAATTGGATATCCAGACAAGTGGCGCGATTATTCAGAACTGAAAATCAAAAACGATTCATTGTGGGAAAATATGATTCGCGTCGCACAATTCGAAGATAAATTCTGGATAGATAAAATAGGCGAAAAAAAAGATCCAACAATATGGTATATGAATGCACACGAAGTCAATGCGTACTATGACCCATCCGCAAATGAAATTTGCTTTCCAGCCGGAATCTTGCAATACCCATTCTTTGACATGAATGCAGATGACGCATTTAACTATGGCGCAATCGGCGCAGTCATCGGGCACGAAATGACGCACGGTTTTGACGATTCAGGCCGACACTTTGACAAAGATGGAAATATGAAGGACTGGTGGACGACACTGGACTCTGCACGGTTTGACGTTCGCGCAAATGTGATGAAAGATTTTTTCAACAAAATAAAAATTAATGACGAAATTAATGCAAATGGCGAATTTACGCTGGGCGAAAACCTGGCTGATTACGGCGGCGTATCGATTGCGTTTGACGCATATAAAAATTTCGGCACCCAAACAGGCGACACAGAAAATATCAGCGCAGACAGACGCTTCTTTATTGCATACGCAGGTGCATGGGCACAAAACATTCGCCCCGACGAAGAAATTCGACTGACCAAGGTTGACGAACACTCGCTGGGAAAGAACCGCGTGAACGGCATCCTACCACATATTGATGCGTGGTATAACGCATTCAACATTACATCAGATTCGCCAATGTATATTCTGCCCGGCGAACGCTTAAAACTGTGGTAAAAAATCCCCCAAGACGGGGGATTTTTTTATCGCAAACACAAAAAATTACACCAGCGACAATTACTTGCCGCTGGTGGCTCCCTTCCTTCTGGGTTACCAGAAACTGTGCATACGATGCGCAACGCCCGGGCACAAAAACTATGCCGCCATTGCAACACCAGATGTCGCCGAACCGTCGACCGAATCCATGGCCTTTTTAGCTTCGGCAAAAACCATTTCTTTGACGCGCAACGCCAAGGATTTTGTATCCATACTTTCGGCGGCAGTGTCAAAATTATCTGTTCTGATCTGTAATGAAACATATGCACCGACCAAGGACGCGCGGGGCAAATCTTCGATTGAACGTGGCGCATTGTTATGACCAATCTTTAATTCATCGGCCAATGAAATAATCTGTCTGTCTTCGTTAACCCAAACCGTTGTTGTCAGGACCTGATTTAATGCAATCATGATTTCTTTGATGTTTTTTGGCATGCGCGTTCCCCTCCTTCCTGGGCGTATGTTGTAAATATCTTTCTGATTTCGTGTAAATACGTTGGTATTTACAAATTTCAGAAATAATTTTTATTTGTTGTTCGTTTTTTCCCAAAAAAACCGCCAAATCCGCAGATTTATTGGGCTTTAAATTCTTTTCCCCTTGTCTATACAAACATCTTAGAACAAAAACGAATCGCAGGTCAAGCATAAAATATATTTATTTTCATTTTATTTTATTTTTTTTATTTTCACCCTTAGAAACCACAAAAGACCATAAAAAAACCATAAATTGTCATTGACAACCATAAAAACCCGTGCTACATTCACCATGAAGCAGGAAAGAGAAACCGGGGACAAGCCCCAAAAATAAGAAGTTCATAAAATGTCATTGTTTCTCTCATCTTATGAAAATCGTTTGGATACCAAGGGACGCGTTTCGGTACCGGCCTCTTTCCGCGCTTCGGTTGCGAACGAAAAATTCGCGGGTGTTGTATTATTTCGTTCCTTTACACACAATTGTATCGAAGGCATGCCGATGTCCCGCATGGAACAAATGGCCACTGCGACCGATAAAATGGGCGTATTTGACAGCGGACTGGACGATTTGACCGCAATGCTATTCGCAGACGCACGTGAACTGGCCTTTGATGTGACGGGACGCATTGTTATCCCGGCCGATATGTTAAAGCATGCGGGCATAACCGATACAGCTGTGTTCGTTGGCCGCGGAAACAGTTTTCAAATATGGAACCCAGATGCATTCCGCATCGCCCAGGAACAGGCCTTGAAAAATTTGCGTGGCACACGCCCGAATTTAAAAATCAGCGAATAAAAAAATACAGTTTCCTTTCTAGTCTTAAAAACCCGCCGAATGGCGGGATTTTTATTCTTCGGATTTAATTGCAGCACGAATGTCCGATAATGCACGGGCGCGTTCTTCGATTAATCCGTTCAGATTGGCCTTGGTCAAATTGGCGGCATACTGAATCGAATTTGCAAACGCCAACGCATCACTGTTGCCATGGGTTTTAACCGCAAATCCGCGCAACCCCAGGAATGTCGCACCCGCATATGAACGCGGATCGATTTTATGCTTTAAACGTTTAAAAACATGAATCAGGAAAAACGCACCGATTATTGCCAAAACAGACTTCTTGAAATTTTCAACAATAACGCGCTTGACCAACTTGGCTGTTCCTTCGACTGTTTTCAAAACGATATTACCGGTAAAACCGTCGGTCACAACAACCTGGACGCGGCCGGCACTGATATCATTACCTTCGACAAAGCCGATGTATTCGTATGGCAATTTATCCTTATGCTCGGTCAGAATTTTATTCAGACGAACCAAAGTTTCGTTCCCTTTGGTTTCTTCGGAACCAATGTTCAAAACACCCAATTTTGGGCGCGGCATTTTTCCGACCACTTCGGCATAAACACTGCCTAGGATAGAGAAGTCAAACAGTATAGCCTCGTCACACTGAACATTCGCCCCCAGGTCCAGCACAACAACGCGACTGTCCCCGGCACCCGACGGCAACATCGTTGTAATTGCAGGACGCGAAATACCATCAATCGTTTTTAATGCCAATTTGGACAATGACATTAAAATACCGGTATTGCCCGCACTGATGACGGCGGCCGATTTACCTTCGCGGACATCTTTGATTGCCATGTACATAGATGTATCCTGGGCATGACGCAAAACGTCCATAA
>JAFNYG010000070.1 GCA_017383325.1 Alphaproteobacteria bacterium
ACAACAATTTCTTGTTGGAATGCCAGGCTGCTGCGAACGAAGCGATGATAAAAGTATGTGGCGACACAGAAAATTGTAATTCCCTGGCGGTGGACGAAAACATCGGCGCCCGTTCCCTGGAATACAAGATTTGTGAATATGGGTTAACATCAGATCAAATCGTCATATCCCAAGAAAACTGCTTTGCAGACGTATCACAAATTCCAGATGAAATGCTGGGGCGCGTCCCCGGCTCAACAACAGGTAAACTGGGCCCTGTTGTACCATTAACAGGAAACATCACAGGAATAATTTATTGGTCTGCAATAAACGTCACAGATGACGGCCGCATAAGTTCAACAGAACAATACATAGAAAATACTGCACACGAAGAAACAAAAACGGAACAATATAAACAAACCATTATGTCAGAAATTACATTGCTGCAAAAAAACATCAACGACATAATTAATGCGATTGAATCCGATCCAACGGTTCAATACTGCATGACCGGGCGTCAAATCCCAGGTATAAAAGACCTTAAACACAATCAAAACGCGGCACGCTTTCCAAATTTAACAAAACAAATGCGCATGATTATCAGCAATAATGCCCTGGCCGTTGCACGTGAAAATTACAATAAAAAATTCGACCAGTTAAATGAGCAAATGCTGCGCGACGCGACGAAAATTGCGGAACGTCAATCTGAAATTCTGGGCGAAAATAAAAAAGACGTTTACCGCGACATTGCCCGACATTCTTGTGTTGTGCTGGCAGATCTGTCCGCGCTTCCGAAATCGCCGCCACCACCGCCGGGAATCGGTGGAAAACTGGTTCTTGGGATAGTTCTGGTTACCGCCATTGTTGTTGCATCTGTATTTACATTTGGCGCAGGCGGCATAGCAACTGCCGCTGGCGTAGCTGCCGCTGAAGCTGCTGGCGCCACTACAGCCGCCGCCGGCACCATAAGTACTGCTGCAGTATCAGCTGCAGCAGCCGGCGGAACTTCAATTGCCGCCGGTGCTGCTGGTATGGGGGCCGGTCTAAGCGCTGGAATGTCAATAGTATCTGCAGGCGCTGCAGGTTTTGCTGCTGGCGCTGCCGTAACATCGTCCCTTGCCGCCAGTGCCACAACCGCATTGGTTGCCGCCATAACAGGTGGCGCGGCATTAGTATCGGGTGGCATTTTATCTGTCGCAGAAAAATACAAAGACGGCGACACAAAATCCAGTGAATCATCTTTATCTGGGAAACACGAAATGAATCAATGGAATTATCGTGAAACAATCACAACAACTTTTGACTGGGATAATGTCACATGTCAAAAATGCACTGAATCACAATTATGCGCCAAAGAACGCACACCGTTATTCGGCAAAAAATCATGTGCAAAATGGGGCGAAAAACAAACGGTTTGCACAGACGTAAAATTCTGAACCGCCACGGTGAAAATCCCCCAGTATATCCGCAATATATATTCAAAAAAAACCGATGGCTATACCTCACCATCGGTTTTTCATACAAATAAATTATGCAATTTATTTTATTACACGCGACGCACTTTCTTTGGTCTGCAACCATTGTGTGGAATGCGTGTTGTATCTGTAATGGACTGCACAATCAGACCGGCATTTGCCAATCCACGTACAGCAGATTCACGACCCTGACCAATACCACGCATTAAAACATCAACTGTTTTCATACCCATTTCGGCGACTTTTTTACCAACTGCATCTGCAACAACTGTTGCGGCATATGGTGTGGACTTTTTTGCGCCCTTAAAATTATTTGCCCCAGCGGTCGCCCATGTCAACACAGCGCCCGACTGATCTGTGATTGTAATACGTGTATTGTTGTTTGTCGCAACGACATGTGCAATACCATGCGATACTTTCTTAACAACTTTTTTCTTAGCTTTTGTAACTGCCATTTTATTTAAACCTTTTTTCGATGTCTACAATTAACTATGGTGTTAATCTCTACCTTATTCTTAAATTTAAGAGAACATTACAGATGCGTGGTTGTTGGCAAGTGCAGTGTACAAAAGTTACATAAACGCGCCAACAACAAGCAGATGTGATGTTATATTAAATTTATTTACCCTTTGTTGCAGAACCGGCAACCACGATACGCTTCCCCTTACGTGTACGCGCATTTGTTTGGGTACGCTGACCACGAACCGGCAAACGGTTACGATGGCGAATACCACGATATGCCTTTAAATCCTGCAAACGTTTGATATTCATTGTGACTTCACGACGAACGTCACCTTCTACTTTAAAGTTTTCTTCGATATACTTCGAAATTTTAATAACATCCTCGTCTGTCAAATCCTTTGCGCGCAGACCGTCTTTTAATTTCAAAGCCTTGACGATTTGTGCCGATTTTGCCGGCCCAATACCGTGAATATACTGCAACGCAATTTCGATACGTTTTTCAGTCGGAATGTTAACACCTGCTATACGTGCCATTTTTCATTTTCCTTTTTATTTAACTGCGGTTCATCCAGTCCACCGGAATCCCCGATACCCAAACCCACAGATTTCGCCATGGGCTATTTTATTTTGCCGAATAATTTTATATAAATATCAGCAAAAGTCAAATCTTGTTTTGCTTACCGCCTATCCGCGAAAGCGCCCCTTCTTTTGTGTTTTTTTAATAACACCGCTGTACTGCTTGGCAACCAAGTAGGACTGCACCTGATTAACCGTATCCAACACAACACCTGCAACGATTAATACACTGGTACCACCAATCGCCAATGGCATACCTAAATGAGTATTCAATACAATCGGCAACACACAAACAACAATCAAATATGCAACACCAATTGCCGTTGTACGCGACACGACATTATCCAGATATTTAATTGTCTGTTCACCTGGTCTGACACCTGGTATATAACCACCGGCATTTTTCAAATTATTACTGGTTTCTTCGGAATTAAAAATCACCGCGGTCTGGAAATACGCAAAGAACGCAATCAGAACCGTAAACAGCAATATATATGACCAAGTACCATATGTAAAGAATCCCAAAATTGTTTGAACGGTTAAATTTTCACTCTGAACAAATCGCTGAACAAATGCAGGCAACATCATAATTGATGACGCAAACACAGGTCCCATAACCCCAGACATATTAATCTTAATCGGCAAATATGATGCATTTGTATTCACAACACCATTTGCCATAACCTGACGAGGATACAGAATCTGAATACGACGTTGCGCCTGTTCAAAGAACGCAATCAACGCCACAATTCCAACAACAAACGCAACCACCAATGCAATCATCGCAGGGGAAATCTGCCCAACAGACCCCAGTGAAATCAACTGTGCGATACCACCAGGAACCTCGGCAATAATACCCGCAAAGATTAACAATGACGCGCCTTGTCCAATACCACGGGCAGTAATCTGTTCTGCCAACCACATGACAAACACAGTACCACCAACCAACGCAATTATCGCGGACAATTCAAATGCAAATCCTGGATTTACAACCGCGGCGACACCATTTACCGGCGCCATCGCCTCTAATCCACGAACAACTGCCCAACCCTGAACAACCGCCAAAAACACAGCCAAATAACGGGTATACTGGTTGATTTTTACGCGGCCAGATTCGCCTTCCTTGCGCAGTTCACCCAAAGACTTGCTGGTTGCACTTAACAACTGCAACACGATTGACGCTGAAATGTACGGGAAAATGTTCAATGCCAAAACAGACATACGTGACAAAGAACCACCACTGAACATATCAAACATGCCCATCATCCCATTATCGCCCTGGAACAGGTGCAAAACTGCCGACGCATTAACCCCCGGCAATGGAATGAACGACCCAATACGATAAACAACCAGCGCCCCCAACGTAAACAGAATACGCTTCTGCAAATCGCTAAGATTACCGAAAAAGTCTTTTAAGAATTTCATTTGCGTGAACTTTTAACCATTGATTGGCATCCAGGTTCCCAGATGCCAAATACAGATTTTACTTTTTATTTATTTTTGATTGTGCCACCGGCTTTTACAATCGCTTCTTCCGCTGCCTTGGACCATTTATCCGCCACAACATTAATCGCGGTCTTGATTTCACCCTTGGCCAAAACCTTCAAACCATCCAATTTACGATTAATGATTTTTGCAGACAACAAAGAATCCATTGTGATTTCTTTTGCAGCATCAATTTTACCACTTGCAATGAATTTTTCCAAATCACCCAAATTGATTGTTACATATTCTTTGGCAAATGGGTTATTGAAACCAAATTTTGGGAAACGACGCAAAATTGGCATCTGACCACCTTGGAATGTCGCCTGTTTACGTGAACCACTACGTGCTTTCTGCCCCTTGTGCCCACGACCGGCTGTCTTGCCAGACCCAGATCCCATACCACGACCAACGCGTGTTGCGTTCTGACGTGCGCCTAAATTATCCATCAATGCATTTAATTTCATTTCTTTTACTCCTGTAACTACTATGTAGTTCTTTGTCGCACGAAAACAAGATTGTTTTCGCACTCGGTTTATTAATTATTTTACCACTTCGACCAGGTGAGAAACCTTGGCAACCATACCACGTACAGATGCGCTATCTTCCACTTCTTTGGTCTTTCCGATACGGCCCAAGCCCAACGCCTTCACAATTTTAACTTGTGATTCTGGACGACCGATAGTACTTTTAACTTGTTTTACAACTATTTTAGCCATAATTCAAACTCCTGTTTATCTTGTGCCCAGATTATTTGGCATCGTCTGCAACTTCTAATTTCTTGCCATCACGACCTGCGATGATTTCTGCAACTGTCTTGCCACGACGTGCCGCAACAGTTTTTGGCGAATTCATCTTAGCAAAAGCCAAGAAAGCAGCACGTATCATGTTGTTTGGATTATTTGAACCCTGTGATTTAACAACAACGTCCTGTACACCCAAGCATTCAAATACCGCACGCAATGCACCACCTGCAATAATACCAGTACCTGGAACAGCACTACGAACAACCAACTTACTAGCGCCATATTTTGCTGCAATATCATGATGCAATGTACGACCTTCCTTCAGTGGTACACGAATCATCTTCGCTTTGGCCGCCTTGGTTGCCTTCTGCACCGCAGATTGCACTTCCAACGCCTTGCCCTTGCCAAAACCTACGCGACCTGCTTTATCCCCGACAACAACCAATGCCGAGAAAGACATATTGCGACCGCCCTTCACAGTCTTAGATACACGGTTAATAGATACTAACTTATCAACCAAGTTATCTGTCTGCAATTTTTTATCATCAAAACGTGCCATTATTATACTCCGTCTTATTCAAATTAAATTCTTACGCCACCTGCGCGGATTGCTTCGCACAATGCCTTAACACGACCGTGATAGCGGTAACCGCCACGATCAAAATAACAGTTATCAGCAATTTTTGCAGCAACTACGCGTTCTGCAAAAGCCTTGCCGACCAATTCGGCACCTGCAACATTCCACCCTTTCCCTGCGAACGCCTTTTCTTTGGACGAAGCAGCACAAATTGTGTGTCCCTTGGTATCATCAATTGCTTGAATTTCAATATGACGACCAGAACGGAAAACCGACAAACGAATCTTGCCAGGATTTTTTCTTTTCAACGCACCACGGTTTGCCAGTGTGCGTCTTTCTTCAGAATTTAAATGTTTTAACATTTCTTTTTTCCTTTTTTTCAATCCCCGTAACAGCGGGAACTACTCATTTCAAGTTATTTTGTTTTCTTCTTTGAATCCTGTAACAACTTCTTTACTTTGTTTTTATTTGCAGAAATATACATTGAAACAGCGCCCCATCCCAACAATACAACCAGGCCAGTCCCAGATATAATACCCCCAGCAACCCTTACAAACACAGACGGTTCTACAGAATTCATTGATACAAAACCTTTATTTCTTTTTACCTTCCTTGCGACGAATGACTTCACCCTTATAGAAGATACCTTTACCCTTATATGGATCAACTTTACGAACTTTATGAATCTTGTCCGCAAACTGCCCAACCAGGCATTTATCTATACCTTTAACAGTAAATTCCGTTGGCGCGCCACCCATTTCAACGGTCAAACCCGCTGGGATATCCATAATAACATCATGTGAATAACCCGCCACCAAAACTAACTGATCCCCCTTAACAGATGCTTTATAACCGACACCCTTCATATACATTGGTTTTTCAAAGCCCTTTGACACACCTTCTACCGCATTGCGGATATTGCGTGCCATTGTTCCCCACATTGTACGTGAAGATTTTTCTTCTGCATCTTTTGGGTTAATAACAACCTGACCTTCTTCGATAACAATGTCTACCAAGCCAGCATTTTTTGTGTCCAATGGCAAACTCAGTTCACCCTTTGGCCCCTTAACAATCAAAGCGTTGTCCACAATCGCGACAGATACGCCTTCACTCAGTTTAACTGGATATTTTCCTGCACGTGACATAACTTAATCCTCGCTTTATCTTAGATAACCTTGCACAATACTTCACCACCAACGTTCATCAAACGTGCTTTGTGGTCTGTCATTACGCCATTTGGTGTAGAAACGAT
>JAFNYG010000071.1 GCA_017383325.1 Alphaproteobacteria bacterium
CAATTAAATCTGCGGTCTGAATCGTACGCTTGGATTCACGTCCAATATCACGGCGGGTAATTGTAACATCGCCCGATTCCATTTCGCGCGCACCAATTTCAACGCGCAACGGAACACCGCGCTTAATCCATTTCCACATTTTATCTGGGGCACGCATATCAGATGTATCAACCAATACACGCACACCAGTGGCACGCAATTTTTCACCCAATTCTGTGGCATAGGCATTTAATTTTTCAGCCGTATCTTCACGTGTGATTGGAATAATTACAACCTGGTACGGTGCAACGAATGGTGGTAAAACCAGTCCGTCATCATCAGAATGAATCATAAACATAGACCCCATCATGCGTGTTGTTGTACCCCAGGACGTCGTCCAACCATGTTGCAATTTGCCGTCATTGCCCAAGAATTGAATACCGAACGATTTTGAGAAATGCTGGCCCAAGTCATGGGATGTGCCAGCCTGCAAAGCCTTGCCGTCTTGCATAATGTGTTCCAATGTATATGTGTGGTCGGCACCTGCAAAACGTTCTTCGGGGGTTTTTTCGCCCATGATAGAAGGAATCGCCAAAATTTCACGCATATAATCGCCATACATTTTGTGCATCTTGCGGGCGTCTGCATTCGCTTCTTCATGGGTAGCGAATACGTTATGACCTTCTTGCCAGTTAAATTCAGATGTGCGCAAGAACATACGTGGACGCATTTCCCAGCGCATTACATTTACCCACTGATTTAATTTTAATGGCAAATCACGATAGGATTGGACCCAGCGTGACATTGCTTCGCCAATAATTGTTTCAGATGTAGGACGAATGATATATGGTTCTGTTAATTTTGAATCTGGGTCTGGCTGCAAACTGCCATCAATCATTTTCAGGCGATGGTGTGTGACAACCGCGCATTCTTTGGCAAAGCCGGCGACATGTTCTGCTTCTTTGTTAAAAAAGTCAATTGGGATTAATAATGGAAAGTTCGCGTTTTGAACACCGTGCGCCTTGATACGACGGTCCATTTCATCACGCATCAATTCCCATATTGCCCAGCCATATGGTTTTATAGTCATACATCCGCGCACAGGTGCATTTTCCGCCAAATCCGCGGCGACGATTAAGTTTTGGTACCATTCGCTGAAATTTTCAGTGCGCGTTGGTGTGATTGCTGTTTTCATTTTCTAAATCTCTTTATTTTTTATTGTTATTATTTTTTATCTTTTAATTCCATGTATTTTTCTGACACTTGTTTTTGCAGTACGTCAGCAATCTGCTTTCTGTCCAACCCCGCCAGGGGTGGTGGCGGCAGTAATGTTATTTCAACCGTAAATCCGCCCAGCATCATGATGTGAAACACCTGGCCAAAGGCACTGCGTTCGCGTTTGCATTTTGGCCCCATTTCCATTTTGTTGTTATCAAAATACGCAAAGTGATCGGCAAGCGTCTGTTCATCAATTACAGAACCGTCACGATAGCGATAGTGCATTGCCATTGGCTGTACGGTCACATTGGAATTTTCAACAAAGTTAAATAATGTACTTTTAAACGGTTTTACATACGCGCCGTTTGTCGTTGTACCTTCGGGGAATAAAATCATTGGGTATTTGACGGTTTGTACCGCACGTTGCACCACCGCCAGTGCATCGCGCGCATGCGATGGACGACGATCAACAAAGATTACACCAAATTTTTTTGCAACCCAACCAACCAATGGCCAATTTTCCATTTCTTTTTTGGCAATAAAACTGCCGTGAAAAACACACGGAAATGTTGCCAATTCAAACACAGATATATGGTTAGAGACAACCATCAACGGACGACGCGTGTCTAATGTGCCGTGCACAACAATCTTTATACCCGCCAACTTTATCAAAAACCACATGAACACAGGCATATATCGTACCGCCCAGCGACGTGGCAACAAAATCAATATTGGCAACTGAATAACAACCATTATCCAGAACAGCACAAACTTGATTGCGGCGGTCGTTGTGTTAAATATATTTTGTTTGCGTAATTTGGCCATGATACTATTCTTCGGTTTCTGATTTTTCGTTATCTTCGATATATTCTGCGTCGGCAGCATCTTCGCGTAATAAAAAGTCAACAAATGCACGCACGACCTTGAACGGGCCAACAACTGGGAAAGTCATAATTTTCCCAACGGTTTTTATAATGTTTTCTTTGTCGTCGCCTGGATTGCCCAGTGCGTTTTCACGACCCAAGAAATGCTTTTGATACGCAGCGTCCATTTTACGTGTTTCAACCATTACAAACACATCGTATGAATTAAACGGCGCATCAACAAACACCCCGCGACCAAATGTTGCCCCCAGGCGCAAATACCCCTTGATAAGTGGGGTCATTTCAGCCTTGGCATCTGCTTCGTCAACAAATTCACGTGGCAAAATGTTCATTCGTGACAACTTTGGGCTTACGCCATCTGCAAAATTTTCTGGAATCACAGTCGCACGCAGACGCAATGGTGTCAGATGATTGTAATACAGGTATGATATCGCCTGGGCACTGCGCGCAGGTTTTGTGCCAACAAATGACGCAACCCCGAACAGTACGCCAATCTTGCGGCGGACAATCAATTCACCCAGCCCCGCCCATAACATGCGCATAACCAATGCGTTTTCACGATATTCGGGCGCAACACATGCACGTGACATTTCAGCGATATTTCCGTGATACTTTTTTATCTTGGAAAGATTGAATTCTGTTTCTGTGTAAAAACCGCCCATTTTTTCCGCGGCATTACGATCGATAATACGATATGTACCAACAACACGCCCATTGTGAAATACAGCCATGTATTCTGCAAAACGATCAAAGGCATCATATTCTTCGCCCAGGGCACGCTGTTCTTCGGTGGCGGATGCGCCCTCTTCCAAACAAAAGACCTGGTATCTTAATTGACGGACCTGTTTGCGTTCTTCTTTGTTGCGAGTTAATCTTACCTCGAAATCACGGACCTTGATAGCCATTTATATATCCCTTATATCTAAATCTATGGGGAAAGAATACCAAACTAACGCTCATTATTCAACGTTTTTATTTGTGCATGTTTATGGGGCGCAAAATGAATACTGTCCTAGTGCAAGGTTATGAAAAAATGGATATGCTGGACCACAGCGAAAGAAAGGGTTTTACACAATGCCAGCCGTATCGGTGTTAACACCGATTTACAATACAAATCACGCACACCTGCGCCAGTGTATAGAATCGATTTTAAATCAAACGTTTACGGACTTTGAATTTATTATTCTGAATGACAGTCCGAATAACGCAGAGCTGGAAAAACTGGTGCGGTCTTATGATGACATGATTACACAGCAGGAAACACAGAAGCAACAGGAAAAGAGCAATAAAAGTGTTACCTGTGCCATTGAGGTATTAGGAATAGAAGAAAATGCTTTAGAAGA
>JAFNYG010000072.1 GCA_017383325.1 Alphaproteobacteria bacterium
CCGTCAGCAAAAAGCTGGGACATGCCGTGGTCCGCAACCGGGTCCGCAGAAGACTGCGGGAGGTCTACCGTCTGAATGAGGCACGCTTCCAGCCCGGCTGGGATATCGTGGTGGTTGCCAGAACCTGATATAAAACCTCGCCCATCAATAATTTATCTGCAATTTGACTTTCTACATTTATTGCGGTGCTAAACTTTTCTTTATCCTGCAACACAAAAACCTGTTCGTATAAACTGGCATCCACATCTGTTAATATTTGTGGCAAATCAACCGCCCCCACCCGGAACGGCCATATCACTAACATTAAAAATAAGAAAAACTTCTTCATTTTATATCAGAACAATGATGTCTTTGGCAATCTACAAACGACGGCATCATCTTTATCCTCTGGTATTTTATCTATAATTTTTTTAAAATCCGAAACACGCGAAAACTTACGATAAACAGACACAAATCGCACAAACGCGATTGGATCCAAATTTAACAACGAATCCGACACCATCTGTCCAACCTGAATACTAGTAACTGTATCATCAGGCGTTTCAGTTTCCAAACGTCGCTGAATAGATGCGACTAATTTTTCAATTTGCTCGTCACCTACTTCACGATTACGACACGCCAACTTAATACTGCGTCGCAACTTTTCACGATCGAATGGTTCCAGTTTACCACTGTTTTTACGTACAATCAGATCACGCATTTGTACACGTTCAACCGTTGTGAACTTTGCACCACACTGTTCGCAAACACGTCTGCGACGAATAATCGCGTCTTCGGTATCTGGGCGCGAATCTGTCACACGACTATCTGTTGAATTACAATACGGGCATCTCATAACACATATACGGTAGCAATCAAATCCCCCATTGGCAAGCTTTTTATTTTTTTCAAAAAAAATTGCATTTTCATAAAAATCAAGCGCTTTATTTCTTAATTTATCATCTGCCCACAAAAAAAAGCATCAAAAATATGATAAAATGTATACCAAGAAATTACGAGAGAGATGAACAACTATCTAAATAAAATTTTACTGGGTGACTGCATTGAATTAATGCGCGGTATTCCGGACGCATCCGTTGATGCTGTATTCGCAGACCCACCATACAATTTGCAATTGGGTGCAAAGACGCTGTATCGTCCCGAAGATCAAACAGCCGCCCGCGCCGTACGCGACGAATGGGATTCTTTTGCATCTGCTGCGGAATACGACGAATTTACACGCGCCTGGTTATCTGAATGCAAACGCGTATTAAAGCCCAATGGCGCCCTGTGGACAATCGGCAGTTATCACAACATATTCCGCGTTGGCAGCGCTCTGCAAGATATGGGATTCTGGATTTTAAATGATATTGTCTGGGTAAAAACAAATCCAATGCCCAATTTTCGTGGCACACGCTTTACAAATGCGCACGAAACACTGATATGGGCGACCCCGACAAAAACTGGGAAATACACATTCAATTACGAAACCATGAAAAAATTAAACGGTGGCAAGCAAATGCGTTCCGACTGGGATTTAAACATCTGCCTGGGCGAAGAACGCGTCAAAGGTGCCGACGGCAAAAGTCTGCACAACACGCAAAAGCCACTTGATTTATTACACCGGGTAATTCTTGCATCGACAAAACCGGGCGATATTATCCTGGATCCGTTCATGGGATCTGGCACAACCGCGGTCGCCGCACGCGAATTAAACCGCCAATTCATCGGTATTGAACGTGACGCCACCTATGTTTCTGCGGCACGTGAACGCGTTGCACACACAACCCCGATTGATCTGTCAGATATCGAAGTATCAAAACCCAAACGCGACGAAATTCGTATTGCATTCAAAGAATTAATCCAGGCGGGTTTATTATACGTCGGCCAAACCTTGGTCAGTCCACGTGGCGAACGCGTTATGATTACACACGACGGCCAATTGACACACCAATTACACGGCAAGGCATCCATTCACGTTATGGCGGCAAAACTGCAACGCAGCGTCAGCTTTAACGGCTGGGATTACTGGTCTGCCGAACGTCGTGACGGCACATTGATTGCCATTGATGAATTGCGCAAATACATACGCGAAATAAAATCCGGCATACGACAGGCCGCATAAATATCCCATTACACACATCCACAAATCCGAACGTAAGTATCGGATTTTTTGTGCACAAAAAAACATCCGCACCAATTGGTGCGGATGTTTTGTTTACATTGGCACATCCTCGCAAACAGGATCCTTGGTCGTCGTGGTACAACTTGTATTCTTTTTACGGAACCAGTTTCCACCCTTAACCTCGCAACTTTGTGTTGTAATCGTTGTGCACACATGACAATTTCTGGTTTCGCGATTAAATATCGCGCTGGTTTCCTTCATCATACCACTGCCATTGCTGCTGGTAAACGAAGCCTGTCCATATCCACCCTTTGTTAAATCCTCGGTTTTCACACCTGCGCCAACTTCATAGGATATCGCATATGGTGGTGTCAACGCAGTGTCAACCTGGGCACTGCCAAGCTGTTCACCACTATTTTGTGCAATTTTCTGACACATGTATTGCGCCAAGTCAGCCGATGCCCCCTGGGTTGCGGATGCAATTTCCTTATTTAACTTTGCGTTATAGTTATCCTGGGCCTGACGCAGTGCCGCAATTGCCACCTGCATCTTCACCTGATTCAGCAGATTTGGATAACGTGCCGCTGTTTTATCCCTTGCATCACCAGTAATCTGGGATAAATCACGTCCATTTACACAGAACTGAATTTCTGGATCCTGTTCAATCATTTCAATTGTGCGATTGATTGTACCCGCGATATTATTCAATTCTTCTTCAATTGCAGAAATAATACCATCCGCATCCTGTACCCCTGCATTACGTTCACGCACACGCGCCAAATATTCTGCAACGCCGATTTCACCTGCCCCCAGACGCACTTCGCCACCTTCGCCGTCATCAATGGTACGCCCTGTGGCATCACCCATTTTAATTGAACCGAACGAAATCATACCTGTCACACGATATGTTGTTCCATCTTTCTGTGAACGCAAACTGCCAGTTCCGATTGTATCATCTGCGGCAAACTTGTTACAATCTGTGGTGCTGCCGCAAATCTCGGCCATTTTTCGATCGACCAATTCCTGACAACGATCCAACAGTGCATTATCAATATTCAAATACAATCCCATTAACATAGAATCCAAATCATCCATTGAAAATGCGGGATTGTTTGCCTTGCACACAACCAAATTGTCAATTGGGCAAATATCATGGATATACTCATAGTCCATACCAATACAATTTTGGAAATTTTGCCCACAACGTGTATCAGCGGTAAAGCAATCCTTGACTTCCTGGGTACACGCATCAACCCGCATTGCCGCCAATTTATCAACGACATACCCCCAAATCAGCGGTTCCATTCTTTCACACGGATCAATTTCAACCTTGCAGAAACTGCGCGCCATATCCGGCCGCGACAAACATGCATCCATACTATCTACGCCCTTGCCGGCAATATCATCTTTACAGGCCTTTTGTATACAATTTGAAATATTGGTCAAACACGATTGACGGAATTTCGATTCTGCCGCACTTTCCGCCACCTTGATTGTTGGCGCTGCCTCGCGCAGGAATGTTGGCCAAACCATATCACGCACTGCGACACACTGCCCCAACACATTTTCACATATTGGCCGCTTTGCATTTAAAACATCCATAGTCGACGCAGTTATATCATATACATTGACCTTTGCAACTGTTGTTCCCGCCGTACTAACGGCCTGATTGTTCTGCATATTTTCAGACGCAATTGCTGCAACACAATTCTCCCAATTATCACCACATGCATCTTCGGTCTGCATACACTTTTTAAACTGTACAACACACTGCCCCAAATCATATTTATTGGCTTCTTCAAAACTTTCTTTCAGTGCCGTTCGCACATCTGCCTGTGCCTGGACCAATGCCATATCTGCCTCGGTCTGCTTTTTGGCGATACTGTTTTCATATCCTTTGCAATCAGATGTAATTTGTCGCGAATACATACTGCGCAACAATACCATATCAGCATCACAGTCATCTGGCACCTGCTCTAAACAAATCTCTTCGGCGGCTTTATACAGCGACGCCCCCGTCAATTGCGAAATATCGATTCCCTCGTCAATATCCTCATCCTCTTCGGGCACCAGATTCCACATTGCCATCATGTCTGCGCGTTTCTTTTCCTTGGAATCCATGCCGATTTCATCAATTTCTTTCAGGTTTCCATCTGTATCATATTCGCGTGTACCCGTAAAGACGATATCCGCCTGTGCCCCCAACTTTACTTTTTCAACTTCTTCGGTTGCGATACGTTCTGCCTCGGCCAAAGTTTCTTGAATTTTTGCATATTGTTCATCATATTTCAGACTTAAATCACTGCATGCGCAACTGCCCCCTGATTCATTTTCAGAAATACAAAACTGGTCCATACAACCATAATACGCATCATAACACGCCTGGTCATACAGTCCCGACGCATCCAACTTTGTACGAACACTTGTTCCACTTTGAATTGCAGACTGTTTGCTGGCTTTTTTTGTCACCGCCATTGCAGACTGCCCAGCCAACACCACCGCCGTCCCCAGCCCCCAGCACATTACAATCCGACATATTTTGAACATAACAATCCCCCTCTCCTATGCGAACTACATATTTATATCTTCGCAAGATTCTATTTCCTGGCAAAATTCCTGTTGACCCGCGCCACTGCGCCCTGCGAACAGGCCACCAATTGCACCAATTGCGCCACCAATTGCCGTTCCCCATCCTGGTGTCACCATCGTACCGGCTGCCGCACCCGCAGACAATCCGCCCGCCAGTCCCTTCAGCCCCGCAGCCCCCTTGGTTTCGCCACCTGTTTCGCAAACCTGTTGCATACGACATACATGACAGTTACGCAAACTGGGCTCAAACGACACACTGCGAATATAGCTGTAATTTTTATCAGATTCATCTGGTGTTTCTACTTTATATGTCGCATAACAATTCTTTTCAGCCTCTTCCAAATCCTGCTGACGTGACAATTCTGCAATCTTGGTTTCCAATTCGCGCATCGCACGATTTTCAGCCCCAATTTCCGCAATTAACTTTGCCGTATTAAACACACTGTCCCCCAAACTTCTGCGTCCTGCTGGCTTTTTTGCATCGACACATGCCGCAACTGTAACATCTTTTTCGAATTGCTTAAAGAATTCTTCAACCGCCGCCTTGGAATTATCACGAATCTGGGTACGCAACGCAACCATTCCTGCTTCGTCTTCTGGCACCTTGGTCAACCCCATAACCACATCATCCGACGACAAACAGGCCATATCTGTCCCGCACACTTTTCCCAGTTGTTCACCAAAGTAATTAATACAACCCTGCATCATTTGATAATCCATCTGCAATACAACCGCGGACACAATTATATCAAACTGGTTTTCATTTTTACATGACGGGAACATATTCTGTGGGCACAGCGCAACAATTTCGGACGTCTTTTTCCCAACGCATTCCGGCGCAGTAAAATTTTCACCACATTTATCACGCAGACACGCGTCCACATCGTTTTGACAGAACTGCGTACGCAAATATCCCAACTTATCGTTAACCACCGCCTTTAATCCCGGAATCATTTCATTACATTCATCAATAATTGGACAAATACCCGCCGCGACATTAACATCTGTCAAACACGCAGAATTAGTCGCCGTCGTACATCCATCTTCCAGACAAACCTGAATCTGGGCCAAACACGTCTGACGACGATATTTATCTGCATATTTCGCCGCATCAACCAGAATAGATTCAGATTCTGCCTCCCAGTCTTGCAAAACATCTTTCTTGACCGCCATACACTGGTCCAAAACATTTTCACACGCATTTGCACGCCGCCCCAACAGGTCTGCATTCAAACAGTTTTCAAAATTCGCACCACACCCCCCCTTGTCTGCGATACACGAACGATATGCCAACAAACATTCACCACGATTATACTTATTTGTTGTATCCAGCATGGCCAATCGCGCCTGACGCACAGCGGCCTCAGCTGTACGTTTATTGGCCTGGGCATTCATTTTCTGTTCTGCCAAATAAGAATTAAATGTTTTGCAATCTGCAACAACCTGACGCGAATACAGCATTTCTTCCATTTCTGCCTTGTCACCACATGCCTCTAATTCCGCCGCACAAAATTCTGCCGCCATACCGTACAACCCGTCGCCAATATCTTCATCTGCGTCCAGACTGGCCTCTTCATCCGAACCGCTGTTCAGCCATTCAGAAAAACTAAGCCCTGACACACGCGAACTTTTTTTGGCGGCTTCGCTTTCACCAAACACCAGGCGCGCCTTGGCCCCCAACTGTTCACGTTCCACACCTTCGGTATATAACTTATCTGCTTCTTCCTGAATTTTCTGAATTTCCTGTATCAGTGATTTTGACTGATTAATATTCGACGAACATGCACAACGATATCCTTCGGATTCATCCAGCAAACAAAACTCATCCATACAGGCACGATATGCGTCACGACAATTCCCAGAATTCTGACCAACCGTCGCCTGGGCATCTGTTGTCGTCGTTTCTGTCACACCTTCCTGGGGTGCGCCTTCATCTGCGCCACCATGTCCACCCACAACATTTTTATCCCCGGCATTCACATCCGTCACAGTCAGCGTAGGATTTGCGACCGTCTTTGCCCCATTATCCAAATTTGCAGTCATGTTAATGCCACGCGCCCCTGCCATAGAAACACGTTGAACCCCGACGCGCGCACCATCCCCACGCACTGCGGCACACACCGTCCCCGGCACCAAAATTAACAAAGTCATAAAAATTTTCATTTTCATAAATCCCACCCTACATATTTTATACACTATTCTATCAAATCCAGACCGCATTCACAAGGAAATAAAAAAATCTTGCTTTTTAATCAAACAAGCAATATCATTGCACTCATAAAACAGTGAAAATCCAAGGGAATAAATTCATGGCAAAAGACGACGTAATTGTTTTCAGTGGCACAGTCGAAGATAAACTGCCCAACACGATGTTCCGTGTAAAGCTTGAAAATGGGCACGAAATTTTGGCAACCGTTTGCGGCAAAATGCGCAAGGCGCGCATATGGGTAAACGTCGGCGAACGCGTTCGCGTTGAAATGACACCATACGACCTGGACAAGGGTCGCATAACATTTGTTGAACGCAATCGTCCATCAACTGAAAACGCAAATTAAAAAATACCCCATTTGGGGCATTTTTTATTGGCTAAACATAACATTTTTTGATAACATAAGTCCATGTAACCAAGGATGAAAAAGGCACTATACCTAATAACTGCACTTTTCTTCAGTGTCAGCAATGCTGACGCTGCTGTTCGTGATGCCAATTCTGCATCACGCACATCTAGCCGGGACACAGTTTCGCGCGCAAACACAAACAACACAAAAAAAGATTTAACATCACGTACCACACACAACAAAATCATCAGTCGAACCGCCACGGTGCCTGCACGAACCGCCCCTCGCACAACGACATCCGCACGCAGCGCCCAAACAACATCCGTCAAACGCACCACCCCTGCGAACAAATCTGTTCGCACAGCGACATCACCCGCACGTGCAACTGTCACACTGAACATACCGCAATCAAATACATTTGGGACCGGATACAACACATGTCGAGACGCATATTTTACATGCATGGATCAATTTTGTGGCACACTGAATACGACATATCGCCGCTGTGTATGTTCTTCAAAATTATCCGAAATTCAATCACGCGAAAATGCCCTGACCCAGGCATCAGACCAATTATCAGATTTTAAAAACCTTAATTTGTATGTTATCGACAAATCCGCGGCTGAGGTTCAGGCAATAACGACCGCAACCATTGGCGAATACACCCAATCAAATTCGGACGACAAATCCGCCAGTGCATTACAACTGGCTGGGATACGCGATGTTTTATCAAAGACAAAAAATAAATCATTATCCACCCAGGGTACATTAGACATCGCGGGCGATATCAACGCAATTTGGGCAACATCACAATTGGCTGGGGGCACAAATATTGCGAACCTGACTGGCGAACCATTATACAATGCTGTCCACGCCCAGTGTGTCCAGGCCACCATTGACAAATGTCCCGACAAATCCATACAAACAATGGTTGTTTCTGCATACGGAATGTATATTGAAAACGATTGTTCATTACTAATAAGCAGTCTGGACAAAAAATTAACAAACGCGAACTCCACAATTCGCGAAACCGAACATTCGATGAACCAGGCACGCCTTGAAAATTACAACGCACATAATTCCACATCTATTAACGATTGCATTGCCCAGGTACGCACCGACATTACCGCCGACACTGCATGTGGCAAAGATTATGTTCATTGCCTGGATATAACTGGGCGCTATTTAAACATTGAAACGGGCGAACCGATATACAGCCCCAGCTTCTACCAACTGGAATCCCAGATATCTTTGGCTGGCGATATCCTAACGAACGAAACGAACCGTCTGCTGGTTGCGATCCTGAACAACAAACGCGAATTTGCCACGCGTGGCCTGGACACATGCCGTGATTTATCAGATGACGTATGGAACGAATTTCTGCGCCAGGCCATCACAGAAATATACCAAGGCCAACAAGAACGCATCCGCACCGTCAAGAATGAATGTCTGGATGTTGTAAACAATTGCTATGACGAACAAACAAAATCGTTAAAAGATTTCAGCAATACCAAAGACCAGCTTTTACTGGGGTCACGCCTGGAATTATCCGAACAATTATGCCGCGAAAAATTGGACGCCTGCAGCAATTTATACGGTGGCGGACCACACGGCATGACCGAATTAATCACAGCCATGCACAACATTACCGACCAGAAAATTGCAAAATCGTGTTTAACCACACTTCAAGACTATGCCAACAACCTGTGTGCGGTTCCTGGCCATGACAATATACACTCGTCACCATTTGCATGTCGCATATACGCCCCCGGCGAACAAATATACGCATCCATTCACGAATGCAACCTGAAAACCCAAAATTATCGCAACAATTCATCCCCAACAATCGAAATTCCCCCTGCAAGCAGCGCCCCATATTCATGCCCTGAAATCAGGATATACAACTCATGCGCGGCGGGCTACTATATGACATACAATGGCGTATACAACGAAACCCCACGGGCCGGCAACACATGCTCGCCATGCCCAGATAAGTACACCTGCAGCGGTGGCACAGCCGCCCCCGAACCCCAAACAAACGAGGACAGCACAGAAACTGCAGAAAATATGTGTGGCGATGATTATGTTGGCAGTCTGTATCACAAACTTGCGCGCTATGCGATGCAAACATGCGTCCGCCCATCACAATCAAACGCCCCATTACCACCAACCGTATTGCAAGACATAAATGTTGTAATGAAAAACATCCACGCAAAAATGACCGATGAATTATCCGCTGAATGCGAACGTCTGGGGGGCATATGGATCGACACAATATGGATTGACACGAAACCCGACGCCCCCCAAACCTGCGTTCCTGGCCAACCTTGCGAAGGCATGCCAATAACAGACGGGAATCACGACATAACCCAGGACAAACTGCTTAATAAATTCTATACAGAAACATCTGCCCACCACAAATGGGGATACTGCAGCGACCCTGGCAGCAACACACAAAACACACTGTTCCCAAACATGCCAGACAACGCCTCTGACTTGCAGACACAATAAAAATCTGATAGAATACACAATAACAGCAAAAGAAGAAAAAAAAATGAAAACAGCAACATTATTTAATAATTCTTTACTATTCACAGTTTTTTCTTTATTTATCACACATGCGACACATGCCGCCACAACCCCATGGTGGTTGCAACCAACGGTATGTCGTCTGGACCCAACCGACTGTTACGCTGCGATGGGCGCCGGTTTTGATTCAGAAATGTGGGATGCAACCAGCAGCTGTTGGGGACTTAAATTAATATGTCCAGATGCACTGACCGAATATTCACGCGACGCCATCCCAATGGGCCGCGCAGAAATTGCCCGTGGCACAAAAATAAACAAAGATTTTGATACCGACCTGCTGTCAACAGATGGCGACTGCTTTGGCCGCCGCAGAACCGCTGAAAATGGCACAACCGCATCCGTGGGTGGCAAATACGTTAATGTATGGTGCCCAGGGATTCTGGAAAAGCCAGACGAAACATTACCAAACGGCGAAATAACATATGGCAACCAACCAACATGTTCACAATTGGCTGAAATTGGATATGTTGGGGTTACGAATGGACGCTGTTACGGAAAATATTTTGACACCAATAAATATTATATTGAATGCGACCGCGAACTGGAACCATCACGCCTGATTATTTTAAACGGCGCAGACATTGGCGCCCCGGCAAATGGCGCACCGACCACAAAATCCCAGGCAGACAAAAAATTCGACACGATGTATTCCACATCACAGGGGCAGTATAAAAAATATTTCACAAAATAGCTGGTGCCATCCGCCCAGATTCCTGTTGTATTTTTATTTATAAACCCATATAATTAAATTAACGGGGGAATTGCTATGAAAAAAATAATATCTGCCTTGGTAATCACCACATTAACTGTTCTTAGTGCAAATGCATACCAGGTTATATCATCCAAGGAACTGGGACAAAACGATGCAAAAAACCAAAATGTCGTTGTAAAATGCACAACCGACACCGGTCGCGTATCCAACCAAACATGTTCACTGCGCAGATATGCAAAATGCACCGGCACAGGTTCTAACAAACGGTGTGGGGGCTGGCAACCATGGCGTGATTTACGCAACCCATCGAAACAGCATTCCGATTGGCGCGCGGCCGCATCCGCCTGCTGCCGGGCCAAGGGTCTGCGTTAAAAAAACAATACAACATATTGATAAAAAAAGAACCGCCAATGGCGGTTCTTTTTATGGGCATGCCCCATACGATTTTGCAACTGGATAATTTTCTATACACGCACTGCCCGACACCGCACACACCGAACGTATTAACGTCGTTGTTGACGCCCCCGCAGGCTTATAGTTAAACTGTGCATTTTCGCACTGTTCCAAATCCGCAAATGTTGCACATGTATTTTTCCACGATTTGCAATCCGAAATTGTCGCAGTTGGCGCAACAACATCAGGTACGCGCAAATTCCACTTTACATAAAAATCCTTTAGCGTATCAATCGTATGTGATTTTCCAAAAGCAACCTGTTCCAGTCCATCACCAACATGACACGAAATATTATTACGCTCTACAAACGCAGTAATCGCCGTCGCCAAACCACCTGTACCGGCACCAACCGCCGCACCAATCGCAACACTTTTACCGATATTTGATTTTTCACCATTTATCATCAGATCCGAAAAATCTTCGCCAAATACCGAATCCAAACGTTGCAATTCACGCGCGACCTGTGCTGCATTCATTGTTTTCCCAAACGCCGCAACATATATAGATTTATCTGGATCCATTTTATCCAAATTAAACGTATCGAATAAACAATTATCCAATTTTCCCGCTATTGCATTTTGGGCTTGACTTGCCACAGACGCCGCCAACACTGACGCTGCTTCCTGGTCCATATTACTATTTGCATTACCTGTACCAGCCCCCGCTCCCTCTTCTGTAACAGTTTCTTCTATCGTTACAGTTAAATTAACAATTTCAGTAACCCCTGATTTTCTGCATTCTTTGATTGCTGTTTCATATTGATAATATTTATCGAACAGTTCCACAATTTCGTCACACGCATCCTTGCTCAAAACATTTTGCTTGATATCGACATCTTCTATTATGTATTCGTTCAAAATACCAACCACACGACCATTTTTCAAATGCCCCATTAACATTTCACGATGATTATCGCGCGAACAATCAAAACTGCGTGCACCATGTCCAGCAATTGCCCCAACACCTGCACCAACCAACGTTCCACCGCCAACACCGACAACCGCAACCGTACGCGTATCATTCAGCAATGAAAAACCAAACAAATCTTTGTTACAGCTGAATGATTCACCTGCAGCTTTCCAAACCTCGGCCGGGGTGTCATCACCAACGGCCCCAAACAGCCAGCTGTTTGAAATATGCTTATCCTTGTTATACGCCGCGACACGAATCAAACATGTCGCCGTGGCCGCATCCCATCGTGCATAATGACCACGCGCCCCATCGACCCCTGGGTTTCCGTCATTTACCTTTACCCCCTGTGGGTTTTTCTTAATCAATGTGTTTTCGCGTTGACTGTTATACGCACCAATTTTCTGATTGTATTCTTCGGTTGTACGCCCTGCGTTATCGACCGCTGTGAACGATGAACCGTACGTATTTTTATCCAACAATCTGCATGTATTTTCTGCCTGGTTCGGGGTCAATCCAGTCTTGCGCAGAACAAAACTATAATATTCTGGTTGCACCTTGCGCGAATTAAAGTCAATCCACACATCCGCCGCAGACCGATATACATTTTCGCAGTCACGTCTTACTTCGGTTACACATTTTTCGACATGTACCGCACACAGCCCCATTCCATTAACAATCGCGTGACGTAATTCTTCGTTAAACATATCGTTCAACCCATTTGGCAACGCACCATTATTAATACAGCGCAAAACATCATTCATACACATTTCCACTGTATATTCAGAATTTTTCACCCCACCATCTGGGCATTCTGATTTGTCTGTATCGCCTGGTTCTTCGGGTTCATCTGGCACATCTGGTTCATCTGGTCCCACAGGCGGGACATCAGGCCGATCATCACCACCAGACGGCAAATTATTTGAAATATTGCCAACAGAAATTATCGGCAAAGTCGGCATACTGGGCATACGCGCAGTCGCCGCACCACCCGCGACTGTACGTGCATTACTGGCCCCGCCACGTGTGGTAACCGCATCTGCGGTACACAACATCGCAGACACAAACATCGCCAACACAAATACACCACCCTGTCTGAACAAAAAGAACATAAGCCTTCCCCCCTATTACTATCCCCCTTATTATGCCATAAAGCACAACAAAAAAAAAGCACTTTTTAGAAAAAACCACCTTTAATTTACTATTGACAAACCGCAATTATTGTCTACAATAAATTCATGAACAAAATCAAGACAATTATCCACGACCACAAATATGCCATCATCTGGACAGGATGCTATATTATTATCACGTGGGCAGTATTGTATTTCATGTTTAACTTTTCGATATTCAACGCATCCCAGTGGCAACACCTGTTTCGCGCACAGCTGCGTGGATTCGGCGGTTTTGTTTTTGGTATAATGCTTTTGGCTGCATTACCCCTGTACATTGCGACAACAACGCTTATTATACGCACCAAGAAACCACTGCTGTCGATACAGTTGCCAAAACTAAAAATCCCCAGCATCTTTAAACCGGCCAACACCCCCACCCCAGTAGAATCGTGTACACCACCTGAATCAGACACACCAAAACTGGCGCCAGATGACGAAGTAAAACCCATATCCGATTTGCCCGATGACATGCCCGCCGAACTGCGACACGCATTTGTTCGCGCACGCAACAACGTCGGCCGCATTCAAACATCGGCATTTAATTCAGCATCATCCATTCCTGGCAACATCATTCCGAACACACCGGACATCGCATCTGACACCCTGCCATTACCAACCGATTTTGATATCGATACCATGTACGACACACCACAAACATTTGACACCATGCCGACATTCACCGAAATAAGCTTCGACAGCCCCACAAATGACACACCGTCAGACATCACCCCCACCCCATCCGAAACCGGCGCCGAATACATACCTGACAATTCAGAATTAATAAATCACCTGAACAAATCAGGCCAATCATTTTCGGTACATGACGATATCATCATCACCGACACCCATGCCATAATAACCCATTCAGACCCAGATTTTTGGGTCGCAGACCACGAGAACTGGTTCGCCGCCGGCCGCATTTGCCAATCACCAATCATCCACGTCCAAGACATCGCGGAACAACACGCCCGCACCCCTGCAATATACCTGCTGTCGAAAAATATTTTGAACCTGAACGATTTGATTGAACAGTGGCAAAACGACGGCTTAACCGTTATAAGCGACCTGTCTGAATTGTAATCACCCCCTCAGATTTTTTAAGCACCCTCAACCAATAAATAAAATATTCTTTTATTAACCTGCTAAATATGATAAAATACAAAAAAATTGCAGGGGAAGGAATATGAAAAAAATCGCGATATTTTCTGTATTAATGATTGGAATTTTTGGCGATGCGCTGTGCGCGACGCGCCCGACGGGCCGTGCACCATCACGCGGCCAATCCGCAACCACCGCCCCGCAAACGACTACATCTGCGCGCGCCGCCGTGGGCGCACGAACCGGCACACGCGCCACCGCGAATACCAAGGTTGTAAATCGCGGACGCGCGGCAACATCACAGCCCACACCTGTCGTTGCGGCACGCGCCGGCATTACACAAAAGGCGATTAACACCGGGACCAAGGTCGCAACCGCAACCAAGAACATCACCGTCAGCGAAGAATGTCAACAGAAATACGATGGATGTATGGACTCGTTCTGCATGTTGGACAACGAAAACGGTGGCAGATGTATATGCAGTGATAAAAACGCAGAACTTGATTCTATCCTGGCTGAAATCGAAAAACTGGACCAACAATCTTACCAAATGGCAACATTCGGGGTTGAGAAGCTGGAAATGGGCACCGATGCCGAAGATGCGATCGCCCAGGCAAATGCCGTTGCTCAATCCATCATAAATCAGGATACGGCAGATTCAAAAACATCACGTCGCAAACTGGATTTATCGTTATGGGACACAACCACCATCTTTGAAGACGACGAAGACATCTTTGGTGAATCCGCCATGTCCCCAATCGAAAGCAACGAAGGCGACGACCTGCACCGCGTTGCATCCCAACTTTGTTCTGCACAAATACCCGAATGTTCATCTGACCTTCAAATGTTGCAACTGATGTATGCCCAACGCATAAAATCAGACTGTGCCGCATATGAAAACAGTCTAAAACAACAAAAAAATTCCAGTGCTCAAAAACTTGCCACCGCTGAAAAGGCTTTACGCGAAGCCGCCCTGGAACAATTACGCACTGCCAACAAATACGATCTGGGGCAATGCACCATTGAATTCAGAAAGTGCATGCAAACGACTGCTGGATGTGGCGACGACTTTTCCAGCTGTGCCAGCATGATTGCCATGGACAACACGAACGTC
>JAFNYG010000073.1 GCA_017383325.1 Alphaproteobacteria bacterium
CGGTTGCCGGCGGAGTCCGCCGCGACGATCTCGCCCTCGGAGAGTCCGCGCGGCCAGCCGCCGGCATCTAAGCGGGAAGCTGGTCACAAGATAAGATATCCCCATGAGTTCAGTTCTAGACTAGGACATTGATAGGCTGTGTGTGTAAGTCCGGTGACGGATTTAGCTTAACAGTACTAATCGAACCATTGACTTTTTATCTTATCGTCTTGACTTTTAAAGCCAAAGACGGTATGCTTGAAGAGAACGTTAAGTATGATTCTTTTATGAATTATGATGTTCGCTGGATTTATTCTGGTGATTATTGAGCGGGAGCCACCCTCTGTTCCATCCCGAACCAGACAGGGAAACCCCGTATCGCCGATGGTACTTTGGCTTAAGCCACGGAAGAGTAGGTCGTCGCCAGAATAAATCCAGTTTCCGATATAAAAACCGAATTCCACCGCCCATCTGGGCGGTTTTTTATTTGTTTGCTTAAGGTTTAGTTGTGCGACTATTCTTTACAAGAATATGTGATTCTTGTCATCTCTGCACAGGCAGAGATAGGGGCTCTTAATCGTGCGCAACGCGCACCAATTGCTGATTCTAAAAACTAAGTAAATTTTATAATCCCTGTTCCCACCTGCGCGGGAATGAAAATTTTTGTGAATAATACAACTATTTTATGCTATAATTCAGACCATCAAGTTAATGAAGTTAAAAATACTTATTAAAAGAAAACCAGATAATCGGTTGACACCGGACGAACTGGCACTGTATATAGAATCAAATGACAAAGACATCGTCCATACACTAGAGTCTAAATTAAGACATTATCAAAAAATTTTGCCAGAATCCATCCACACTTGTGCGGTTGGTCGGGATTTAAAGATATGTCTTGACAAGGACTTTCTTGATAGATTTTGTGAACTGGCTATGTTAAAAAAAACGCACTGTCCCATTGCAACAACGCAGGGATTTAAACATTTCCCAGTTATTGCGTTATTACATATCGGGCAAACATTGTGATGTTGCGGATACGTTACATTACCTGTATAACAGTGGACGACCAGGTGTCAAGGATGCATTGGCTTGTCAGTTGCACTGCAATACCGCGACCACGGATATGGCAAAATCTTGTTGCGCGAAACATTGAAACGCGCCAAAGAAAAAGGCATCAATCCTGTGCTGGTGTTCCATTTTGCCGACAATATCCCCGCGTACAAAATGTCCGAAAGTGTCGGTGGTAAATTGGAGGAAGAAAGATTTCACGAAAAGCATGGACGCCTCATTAGAAAATATTCTTTTAATACAGATAATATGTAAAGCAGCCAATATCCAAATATGTTTTTATTTTGCACCGATGGGGTATATCCCCCAGATGTTCGGGATATACATATCGATTTACAAACGTAATCAGCCCCCATCATTTAATATGTAAAAAACACTCTTAGGACTTGACAACAATGTTGTTTGTACTATATATAACAGTGTGAGAGTAATAAAAAAGGAGTTAAATATGCATAAAACACAAGAATATGATATTTCGGCATCTTATCTGGTGCCTGCATATAAATTGCCGGCGGGTGTTAAAACACATTATTTGACAACTGTGCGTGGCCAGCATAATCATGGTTCTATATTTATTGATGTGTGGTTGGTTAATGTTGTTGCAGGTCAGGAACAGGCTGGTATCAAGACGGCCTTGGCACAGGAACTGGAATCTGCAAAAACAGCATTACAACAGTCTGTTGTCCAAGACAAAATGGACAACGTAAAACAATCGGAAAAAACAGCCAAATTAACCAACGCAGTTAAAATTTTCGAAAATTTGGTATCTGAACACAGCAATCCTGTCTATCACAAACAACCTGATGCAGAGTTTATACAAATTGCACAGCAGAACCTGATGTATGGAAATCTGAGACAATATGAACCAAACATGAATCATGCAGTGTATCTGGCGGGGTTATCACGTTATTCGGAACGCTAAGCCTTATTAATGCCGCCCATTGGGCGGTTTTTCTTGGGCAATCGTTCCTGTGGTATATGCAGTATAACTGTGTCATCATACACATACCAGAGGATGAGAGAATGCCTATATCACCAAAGTCTTATATTTTTATGCCAGTCGTGTTGCTTAGTATCACTGCAAATGCAATGTCAACAAACAATAATCCAGAACCACGTGTCTTGGTCGCTTACTTTTCTATGCAGGATGGCAATACCGGTGATGTTGCACGTGCGATTGTTGATGCGTCTGGTGGCGATATCTATCGTATAATGGTTGCAGAACCATACCCGGCAGACGACAAGATACGCAAAGAATTATTGACAATGCAGGTGGAACAAAATATTTTACCCGCACTTAGTGAGCCTGTCCCAAACTTTACAGAGTATGATATTATATTTCTTGGTTCACCCGTTTGGGCAAACCATTTATCACAGCCCGTAAAAAGTTTTTTGAATAAATATGATTTATCGGGCAAGACTGTTATTCCATTTGTTTCACACAGTGGCGGAGGGCGTGGTCATACCTTTACAGATGTTGCAGAATTATGTGATGGTTGTATTGTTGACACCGATGGCTGGTCCAGTTGGGGCGGTGGCCGTCAGCGCGGCATTGTCAAATGGGTTGAAAATAAGCTGAAACAACATAAATAAACCCACAGCCCCAACTGGTGATTTTGTTTCAGCTTATTTTCAACCCATTTGACAATGCC
>JAFNYG010000074.1 GCA_017383325.1 Alphaproteobacteria bacterium
AATTGATAACGAAGCCTATGCCCGCACACACCGTTTCTATGTTGGCGGTATGTACAATTTTGCAATGTGGCAAAACTATACTGACGACACAGACACATCAATCAATGGCAAGAACAGCAACACCTTCGAAGCATTCACCGGTCTGCGAATTTATGACACATTCCGTATGGAATTAAACTATCTGCATACAAACGCAGAATGGAACGCACTGAAATTAACCGGCGACACATTTATGCTAAACGCCATTCTGGACGCCCGCATAGACAGTATTTATCGCATATTCCGTTCCCAAATGATTGTACCATATATTGGTATTGGTGCGGGTCTGTCCTGGAATTCCACAGATGACGACGTCAAACTTGACAATAAAATTTCACCTGTTGCTGCGGCACTGGCTGGATTTGGCGTTGAATTCAGTTCAATTTTCGCATTGGATTTCGGATACAGATATTTCTATATGTTTAAACCCGGCGTTGACTCAATCCAAGGTCTGAACCCAGCCGCCCACCAATTCCGCGTTGGCGCCCGTATCAGTTTCTAATGACAAAAACCTGTCCATTCTTTGGAAAATGCGGCGGTTGCAGATTTGACTTTTCTGCGCCTGACTATCACGCACAAAAATCAGAAACAATTAATCATCTGCCAACAACAAGTGACGCGATATGGATTACCCCAGGGGTACGTCGTCGTGCCGACTTTGCATTTGCTGGCGGTACATTTGGCCTGTATGAATCGGGCACAAAAAATATAATTGCTGTCAAAAATTGCCCAAATTTAGTCAATGAAGTTAATAATATTTTACCAGAACTTTCTGCTTTACCCTGGCCAGGCTCTGGCGCGTGCCTGATAACTTTGTGTGATAACGGAATCGACGTTGCAATTACATCGTCAGTACCATACTTCACGCCCGAGTTCCGTGATGCCGCCATAAAGATTCCCGCCATTCGAATCACCTGGAACAACAAAATAATAAAACAAACCGCCAAACCAACAATAAATTTTGCGGGCCACAATGTTGAATACCCATCCGGTGCATTTTTACAACCCAGCACCCCCGGCGCCGACACATTACGACAATTGGTCACATCACGCGCCAAGGGCGCAAAACATACGGCCGACCTTTTCTGTGGATTGGGCAATTTTACATTTGCATTAAATGCGGACGGTTTTGATATTGTCGGCACTGGTATCAAGCGCGACCTTTTCAAAAAACCAATAACAATCGGTATGTTAAAAAACTATGACCTGGTTGTTATGGACCCACCACGCGCAGGCGCCTTGGCCCAATGCCAAGAATTAATAAAAAGTGATGTAAAAAAAATAATATACGTTTCCTGCAATCCTGCAACATTTATGCGCGATGCCAAGGTCCTGACATCCGGCGAATATAAAATGACAGAACTAATCCCCATAGATCAATTTGCAGGCAGCACACACTGGGAACTGTTCAGTGTATTTGAAAAATAAAAAATCCCGAAATTCGGGATTTTTTAACGACAATTTTGCAATTGCTTATAAAGGATGGCGCATTCCGCAACATATAGGTCATATTCACGTTTTGCCTGTTCGGCCACGTCCGCAGAATACAAGCCTGGTGTCATATTGATTTCACAGGCCTCCATACATTTTTCCAGAACGGCAATTTTATCTTCCAGTTCTGCACGTTCCGCTATAACATGAACAGCCTTCCGTTTCCCTTTGACATCGTCATACATTTTATAAAACCTGTCCGCATACTGCAATTGTGTTTTAGCTTTTTCACCCCTGATAATCTTGGTACGAATTGCCGCAGCCTGTGATTCATAATCATACAATTCAGCCTCGGCTTCGTGTGCATCGGCTGCATCATATCGACGCGCATTAGCAATATAATCATTCAAATTAGAAATAATTTCACACACCCTGGTTTCTTCATCTGCTGCACGCTTACCTGCATCCGCCACAATACGCAGCGTTTTTACTTTGTAATCCACAACCGATTTCAACAGGTTCATCACACCCATCGATACTTTTTTATTTGTCTTTGCCATTTTGACCTCGCTCTTTACACAATATATTATAGTACACACATTTCATTTGTCAACCCACAAAAGCGGGCAAGACTCTCAATCTTGCCCTGCCCTTTTCTAATATCTGGGATATTACTCACCGCGTGTGAACGCCCCACCATCCAGCATATCACGAACTGCAAAGTGTTTCACTTTTTTTGCAGACGTTGACGGCAATTCTTCTTCAGTAATTGCAAAATGCTTAACCCACTTGTACTGGGCAATTTGCACATTTGACTTTTTTAATAAAAATGCCACACGTTCAACAGTTGTGCCTGGCTTTACTTGAAACACTGCGAACGGAACAATTTTGTCTTTGATAACATATTCAAACACAGCCGCATTCAATATTTCATCATTTTGCAGATATAAATCTTCCAGTTCATCTGGATAAACATTTTTACCACTGTCCAAAACAATAACTTGTTTTTGGCGTCCTTTGACGGTCAAACGACCATACTTATCCAAACAGCCAATATCCCCTGTTTTAAACCAACCTTGTTCAAACGCCTCGGCATTGGCGGCATCATTTTCCAGGTACCCGGGCATCACCATATTACCACGCACCCAAATTTCACCAACACCATTTTTATCTGGATTATGAATC
>JAFNYG010000075.1 GCA_017383325.1 Alphaproteobacteria bacterium
CCCTTGCGATCAATGTCGCCGTCGTGGGTATAACCGAATTTTGCGTACGCTTCCAGGTTATCCAAGATACCATACCCCAATTCTTCGTGCAGACGCCAGATTGGAAATTCTGTTGCGCCATCGTGGCCCTTTCTGACCATGGCTTCGGTATCATCTGCGATTTTGTACATAACACCTGCAGATGTTTTGGAATACACTGCGCCCTGTTTTGGCATATACAGTGGATTTTCCAGGTTGGCCGCAATCGCAGGTGCCGCGAATATTGACAATGCAACTGCTGCACTGATAGTTTTTTTCATCGTATTAACTCCTTGTAGTTTGATGAAATGCCGTGCCCCCCATTATTGGCAAGAGCCGGGCCCATATCCACACCGCCCATTATTGGCAACAGCATGTTTTTGTGATATGAACAAACATATTCTTGCACCAGATTAGGATAGATGTCAAAAAATAAATTTTCTTGACAAGGGGGACTTGAAAAGTTATGACGGGCGACCTATATAAAATTGCTGTGGGGATGAACCACAGAATTCCAACCAAAGGAGTTCATTATGAATGCACAACAAAATGTGGCAGCGGCCCAAGAAAAATTCGTTATTAACCTGGATGCAGATGTAGCAAAAATTGTATTGCCATTTGACCGCAAAGAATTAGCGTCGGCGTACCTGCAGATGTTTTCGGGGTTTGCATGGGTTAACTGGACCAACAAACATTCGCTGGGGCGCGCATGGCAGACCGCGTTGACACAATGCGGGGCGTTCGCGGATACAAAAAACAAAAAAAATCCGGCGGCAAAATATCTGAAAAATGTCTATAACGCACATAAAAAATACTGGTCACGCGTTATCATGACACACAGGGGGCGCGATAATACAATCAACCCAAATGACCAAGACATCAAAAAATTACGCACGCATGGCGAACGTATGATTCGCGAAGCGATGGATAAAATTAACCTGATACTGGGGCGGTATAATGAACGCACCGAAGAAATGATTGCAAGTCAGGCAAAAGAACAAACACAAATGCATGCAACCGCAGTGACACCCGCAGCAACACAGGCGCAACAGATGGCACAAGCAGAACAACAACCGGCACAACAGATGACGTCGGGACATGTCGATACCACCCAGCAAAGGCAATCGGGTGCATTTGCAATGGTACGCGATGCGGTTAAACGACCAAATACTGTGATTGCCGATAAACCGGTCGAAGTACCAATGGCAAAGCCAGCCCAACTGAAACCAGTGGAACAAAAACCAGCGCAAATGCCAATCGCGCAACAAAACACAACACATAAACCAGCGCACGCACCCACACCTGTCAAAACAATGGACCAGACACCCAAGACAGTTGTTCATCACGCACCAAAATCGGTTGCACAACCGGTTAAACAGTCGGGGGCTTTGCCGGCCGTGCGCAATAATGCAAAGCTGCAAAATGTTGTAAAGACCGAAACAAAAGCAAACCAATTTATTGCCGCACAAAAGCATATCGAAATCAGCGCAATACAACGCGCACAAATGCAAATGAAATTTCAACAGCAAATTCAAATGTGGCAATTTGGTCAATACAAACAAAACGCAGCATAATACAGGGGATGAACAATGGATATGGAATTTGAAAAAACACTGGCCATGCTGTCTGGGCAATCCGCCCAGGATTTTGACGCCGTACAGATTTGCGACGCCGACAAAACCATTATCAACAATGCTATCGAGGTGCTGTTCACAGGTATTAGTCTGCAACAATGGCTAACGGGTATACAACTGGGGCAGGCATGGATAAAAGCCTGTGACATATTGCGCGATACCGTTTTTTCAATTCCAATCGAAAATCATGCGACCAAGTATGTACGCTGGGCCACGTTTGAACATATTCGAAAAACAAAAATTAAGATGACATCTGTGGCGCATACAAATGAATATATCAAATGCCCACCGGAAAAACGCGACGCATGGATGGCGGATGCAGAAACCAAAATTCAGGACGGGACAGATATTATCCGACGCAAAATTATGGAATTTTCGCCCGGCGCAGCTGTGCGAAAACCGGTGACACCGTCTTTGACCCCACAATTCAAAGAAATATTCGATTCGCGAAAATATGAAAATCAGCGCGAACAGGAACGCGAAAAATAAAAAACCGGGACAATCCCGGTTTTTATCTGTCATAAATAACAGGGGTTTTATTTATCGTATATATACGGCCATCGTTTTCAATGTTATGATATATGTACAAAACATTTGATGCCCCATCAATCGATTCCCACGGGTTGTAATATCCAATCACATGGCGCGATGTGTTGTGCGGAAATACAGCATGAAATGTATTATCAAACACACGCGAATATTTGTCATCAAATTCAGGCGACACAATCATATTCATGACAATAACGCCATTTGGCGCAACGCGCGATTTAAGACGTGCCATAAATTCCGCAGTTATTAGTGATTCAGGGACCTGGTACGAATTTGAATACACATCCAACAGGATAAAATCGTATTGTTCGGTGGTGTTTTTTAAAAACTGGCTGGCATCGGCAACAACAAACCGTTTGTTGGGCGATAATTTCTGATTTAAAAAATACTTTTCAGAAACATCTTTCAGGGTATGTTCGATATCAACAAATGTATAGCTGTTGCGCACATCTTTTAGCCCCAATGTAAAACCACCTGCCCCCAGGACCAATATTTTATGTGCTTTGTCGGTTGGCATATTGTAGATAAAGTGACGGTTCAGATAGTTGACGTAATCCGCGGTACTGCCGTCAGTTTGATAAAC
>JAFNYG010000076.1 GCA_017383325.1 Alphaproteobacteria bacterium
AACGTCGTCAATCACGGAATGTGGCTGATGTGGGCTGGTGACGCAATCAGCGCCGCCGACGACGATGCCGCATACCTGCAGGCAATGGATTTTGCCTCAAAATTTCACGAAGATTTAACCGAACACCAAAATAATTCTGCATCACCATGCAATATTGATATATTTGTTGTTCGACCCGTTTTACGTAACCCAGGAACAGAAAACCCAGAATTATATTACCTGATAATGAATGACGAACCTTGGACTACTAATAAATAAAAAACATCACAGACCGATATAAATAAACACAACAGAAAAAAAACCGCCAAACGGCGGTTTTGTTTATTTTTTTACAACAAAGTTTACTAACTTCTTGGGCACCACAATTGTTTTTACAATCGTTGTACCATCTAACTTTGCACCGGCAGCGGTCTTTGCCGTGGTAACAATTGTGTCTTCATCAGCGTCCGCAGGAACAACAAAGTCTGCCGCACGCTTGCCATTAACCGAAACCACAATTGTCATTGACGTTTCAACCAATTTTGCCGGATCAAACGTTGGCCACGGTGTAAATGCCAACATTTCATTATGCCCAATTTTTTCCCACATTTCTTCGGTCAAATGTGGCGCAAATGGATTTAACACCTGCAACAACGCCTCGTACGCAGGACGGGGCATTTTACCGCCTGGGAACGCATTGATGTATTCCATCATCGCAGAAATCGTCGTATTAAACTTCATATTTTCCAGACGCTCTGTCGCATCTGCAATCAGTTTATGTACCAATCTTTCCTGATCCGCCGTCATCGCATCATCGGTCAAATTATCTGACAGACCTTCAACACGCTTCAAGAAACGCTGAACACCCGCCAATGCACCATCGGTCCACACCGCATTATTTTCCCATGGCCCCAGCGACAGAACCGCAACACGTCCTGCGTCTGCACCAACGCCATCCACCAGGTCGGCCACCATAAATCCGTTTCCACGCGACTTTGACATTTTATACCCATCATTACCCATCAACAACCCCTGGGCTGTGCGTTTTGCATATGGTTCTGGTGTATTTACCAACCCCAGGTCATACAACGCACGATGCCAAAAACGCGAATAAATTAAATGCCGTGTATTATGTTCGTGCCCACCATTGTAATGCGTAACCGGCATCCAGTTTTCCATTTGCTGGCGCGAACAAAATTCTTTGTCATTCTTGGGATCTAAATAGCGCAAGAAATACCACGAAGACCCCGCCCATCCCGGCATAGTATCTGTTTCACGCCTTGCCGTCGCGCCACACTTTGGACATGTTGTTTTTACCCAATCCGTTGCGCGCGCCAATGGCCCTTCGCCATCATCGGTCGGACGATAATCAGACATATACGGCTGCATTATTGGCAATTCAGATTCATCAACCGGCTGCCACCCACATTTTTCACAATACACCATTGGAATCGGTTCGCCCCAATACATCTGACGCGAAAATCCCCAGTCTTTTAACTTATATTTGGTTGTACCACGTGCGAAACCATGTTCCGTTCCATATTTAATCGCGGCGGCAATTGCATCTTCTTTGCCCATACCATCCAGGAAATCAGAATTAATATGTGCACCATCGCCTTCCCATACTTTATCAGGTTCACCCCCCGACAAAACCGGGATAATATCCAAACCGAACTTCTTGGCAAAATCCCAATCGCGCCCATCATGCGCCGGCACCGCCATAATCGTACCATATGCATAATCCACCAACACATAATCCGATGTAAATACCGGTATTTCACGTCCATTAAATGGATTTTTCGCCATGATACCCTGCAAACGAACCCCTGTTTTATCCTTGGTCGCATCCGTTCTTTCTATTTCAGATTTTGCGGCCGACTGCTTTATGTACGCACGCACTTCGTCTGCGTTTGTTATCTTTCCTTCGTCCAGCCATTTGGCCAACAATTTGTGTTCTGGTGCAATTACACAGAATGTCACCCCAAAGATTGTATCTACACGCGTTGTGTACACCGTCATAATATCGTCACCAACACGAAATTCAACATCCGCGCCGTGCGATTTACCAATCAGGTTAATCTCATCTTTTTTAATACGTTCTTCAAAATCGACACTATCCAATCCATCTAACAACTTATCCGCATATTTAGACAACGCCAAATTCCACTGCAACTTTTCTTTTTTTTCAATTGTCCCATGACAGCGCGGACACTTATTATCTTCTAATTCCTCATTTGTAAACGTTGTCCGGCAACTTGGGCACCAATTCATCGGCAGGGCAGACTTATACGCCAAACCCGCCTTCCAGAATTGAATAAACATCCATTGTGTCCACTTGATATATTCTGGATCAGACGTTGAAATGCGCGTATCGGGACTGACCGACCAACCAACACGATCAATCATATCAGAATATGCGACAATTAATTCACGCGCCACATCACCTGGATGCTTGCCAATTTTGGTTGCATAATGTTCACCTGCAATCCCCATCGCATCAAATCCCATAGGAAACAGAACATCGTACCCACGCGCACGACGAAAACGCGCCAACACATCAATCCCAGAATAGTTCATCATATGCCCCGCATGCATTCCCGCACCAGACAAGAACGGAAATTCTACCAATGTATAAAAACGTGGTTTTTCCCCATCGTTTTTTGGCACAAATGCGCGTGCTTCACGCCATTTTTTCTGCCACTTTGCTTCGCGTTCATGAATTTTCTTGATATCGTCTGCCATTGGGTCAATCCTATTGTTTCTTCATTGTATCAGGCCTGATTTTAGCGCCACCCACATATAAATTCAAGAAAAAATCATTGCACCCCCCCCCAAAAAACATAAACTGCACACACAAACAAAAGGAAAAATATGAGACTCAAAGAACACCTGTTGCATCAAGATATAAAACACTATGAACAGCTAAAGACAATCGAGTTAAAATCGGCCAAACGATACAAATATCTGTCAATATTCACAGGCGCATCAGCCAGTGTCGCATCAATTGCCGCACTGTTTAGTCTACTTAAAGACAACCAAGAACTATCAGAATTTTATATTTATACACTTTGCACAATAATGTTCGGTATACTTGCCAACAACACACACGACCAACATAAAGACCAAACAAAAAACGCAAAAAGATACCATAAAAAATTATTGAAGGCGCAACAAAAATTAAAAACGTTCAACAAAACACGATAATTAAAAAATATCCGCAATATTCAAGCGGATATTTTTATTAAACAAACTTATTTTTCAACTTCAAAACAGGCCAAAAATTCGGTATTACCACTGCCGCCCTTGACCGGCGATTCCGTCACCCCAACAGACCTAAAACCACATTTTTCAAACGCTGCGACCACACGCGCAATTGACTCTTTATGCAATTCAGGCGATTTAATCACCCCATTGCATTTTGCCGCAACTTCGCGCGGGACCTCAAACTGCGGTTTTATCAACGCGATTATATTTTTTGCACCCCACGGCCGCAAACATTCAACAATATTCACCAACGACACAAACGACACATCAATCACAATCAAATCCACCACCGATTGCACGGGCAGGGCGCGAATATCCGTTTTCTCTAATGATACAACACGCGGATTTTCGCGCAGTTCTGGAATTAATTGATTTGTCCCAACATCCACCGCATAAACACGCGACGCGCCATGATTTAACAAAGCCTCGGTAAATCCACCTGTACTGGCACCAACATCCAAACAAAGCATTCCCATCGGATTGATTTTAAAACACTCCAACGCGCGTTCTAACTTCAAACTGCCACGACCACTAGAATAGGGCAACGCACCACCAACAATCACATCAGATTCTGCAACATCCTGACTGGGCTTTTTCGCCGGCACACCGTTCACCATAACCAACCCGCCCTTAATAGCCGCCACGGCGCGCGCACGCGTCGAATACAAATTCCGCAAAACCAATGCCTGATCAAGTCTCATAACATAATTATAATAAAACAAAAACCACACAAAATCAACTTGACTTTAACGATTTTTTGTCCAACAATTTCCAAAAGGACACTCATATGAAAAGTAAAATAACCCAAACCCAATTACGTATCGTCTTGGACGACAAAAATCTGACACGCCTGTTAAAGCTATACAATCTGGATAAAATTACATTATTCCACGCACAAAAACTGCTTCAATCAATGCTTGACTGTCGCGATGACGGGACGCGTCCCGAATGCACAAGACACAACGGCATATTCACGTCATTGGTATATCACATTAACCCACAAACAGGAAACAACAGCCCAAGAAACGGCCTGTACCTCAGTAACGTTTGCGACATAAACAAATGCAGATGCGATTCTAACTATACAACAGCAAACACCACCAAACCCGAACGCAAAATGCAATGCTTCAAGCAGTTGGCATCCGGCAAATGCACAGACGAATTTATGCGTCGCACACTTGGCGCCACATTCTTTCCAGAAAAATACGCAAAACAAAAATAAAAACAAAAAATCGAGCCACTTGTACCGGGACGGCGCATTAGCAACACCCGCCCCGATACAAAAAAAACACATATTAATCACCCCAATCACACAAAAAATACTCAAAAAAACCGCAGAAAACCGCCATTTTTTTCATTTTTCATTACCAGAGCAGGGCATATTTTACATTTTACGCATTTTATACCCACCAGCCGTATTTTCCACCCCAAGACCATTAAAACGCTCGCAACTAACACACAAAACAAAAAATCGCTTTATAACACAACAAACAATCAGATAGACAAGAATTTTAATATAAAACATTAACCTTAACGCCACACATAAAACCAAGAAATTAAGAAGCGTTAATTCGCACAGCATTATATCACAAAACAGCACAGGAAACAAATCCACCAACAACCTAAAACAACACACCTCCCACACAAACAACATTATTTTTTCACATACGCCAGCATATCAAACACACAAACCCAAACAGAACACACAGATATCATGTATCGTTTGCATATGCGCCAGCATATCAAACACACAAATCCCAAACAGAACACACACAGATATCATGTATCGTTTGCATACGCGCCACCATATCAAACACACAAACCCAAAACAAAATACACAGATATTATGTATCGTTTGCATATGCGCCAGCATATCAAACACACAAACCCAAAACAAAAATACACAGATATTATGTATCGTTTGCATATGCGCCAGCATATCAAACTATACATAATATACATTATGCGCCATCACAACAGCACACAAAACCAAACAAAAAAGACAGGCGCAATGCACCTGCCCCAAAGTTAAAGTTATCACAAATAAACCACAATTAACGCTTTGTAATTTTTTTGATTTTCTTAACAGAATCCGTCGCAACACCGGTCGCAAACTTTGTAACCCCTTTTATTCCTTTCTTCAAATCACTTTCAACAACCACACCCGACTCAACCACCTCAACATCCGAACAACAAAACGGACATTTGGTTGCCGCATTATTAATGGTCGATTTACAGTACGGACACGCATGCGTATTCGCCGGCCTTTTGTCGCGCATCTTATTCATAGTACGAACAAACAAGAATATTGCAAACATTGTTATAAAGAAACTGACCACAGAATTACAGAACAGCCCCAAATTCAATGTTGTCGCACCCGCAGCCTGAGCCTGAGCAATAGTTTCGTACACAGCGCCCTCTTCGCCACCACCCAGCACAAAGAACCACTGTGAAAAATCAACCCCACCTATTAACAACCCAATTGGCGGCATTAAAACATCTTTGACCAACGAATTAACAACACTGGTCATAACACTACCCACAATGATACCAACCGCCATATCGATTGCATTTCCACGCTGAACAAAAGTACTAAATTCTTTTATTAATCCATTCTT
Source organism: Alphaproteobacteria bacterium (assembly GCA_017383325.1). The sequence continues at coordinate 5,862 of JAFNYG010000076.1, forward strand.
TTTAGCCATAATTCACTCCTTATTATTGTCTGTTAGAATATTCCTCGATTCCGCGCAACACCGCCCCCAGCGTCTTGCGCAAATTTTCATCATGTGTCTGAACCGTTATATCCGCCAATGCATATGTCGCATACCGCTCATCAATCAACTGCTGCAAAATTTTACGACTGTCCGTATTCAATAATTGAGGTCGCGTATCACGCACCCCCGTACGCTTTACCAACAAATCCAAATCCGCCCGCAACCAGACCGACAAAGCACGTTCCAAAACCATTTCACGCACAGCAGGAGTTATAAAAGCCCCCTCGCCCGTAGAAATAACTTTCAACGCAGGCGGCGTGTCCAACAAACGCTGTATCACCCGCTGCTCTACACGTCGAAACTCCTCTTCTCCATACAAAGAAAAAATATCAACCACGCTGCAACCTGCCGCTGCCTCAATCTCTTTATCAGAATCAACAAACGGTATACCCAAGCGCCGTGCCAAGGCACGCCCAACACTGGTCTTACCTGCCCCCATCAAGCCAACCATAACAACCGGCCGGTCTATAAAATCATCTTTTGCATTACGTTTCATGACATATATCATATCAAAAATCATAAAACTCTCAATAAAAAACCACATTACGATTTTATCACTGGGATTTTTATGCTATAATAACAGCAACAGTCCCAGGGATTTAACAAGAGAGAGCAACCATGAAACATTCTACAATTTTAAACATTTCTTTATTTACATTGATTGGAATGTCTGGCGCAAACGCCGCGACAAACGCCCACATTTTCTCGAACTCTATCGTGGCGCACAGCATCGCATCAACCCAGCACACAATAATTCAAAACGCATTCGATTTATTTTCTGGTTCCACGCGCAGCACAACATTCTCCTCCATGCAACACACAGATCAGCCCCCCACCCATCCCACAGCAACATACGGCCGCGCCCCAATGTACGGTTCCGCCCCAATGTATGGCGAATTTAATGACGACGGCCGCGCAGGGCGCAGCGGTGGAGACACATTCAATGCGAACGCCGCCCTCAGTAACATATGGATAAACTGGCAACACCTGGGTGACAGCATTACATTTGACAATTTTGCACACCTGGACTCCAACATTAACATATACACACTGGGGCTGGCCGGCGGCCAATCTAAAATCGCAGACACCCTATCTAAGTGGGGCATATACACAGGCTTTATCGACAGTGAACAACACAACCCAGAAATCGCAATAGATTCCCAGGGCGGCTATCTTGGAATATACAACGGCAACACATTCGGAAACTTTGGCCTATACGCAACATTAAACGGCGGCGTACTTAACAATTCAACCGACACAATACATGGCACAGATGAACATTCCACTTTCTGGGCCGGCGGTGCAATTCACGCAAAATACGACGTCGCGCTAGATCGCACACTTACATTACAACCTGGCCTGACCATGGGCTATACATGGATACACGGCGAAGACTACACATCTGCATCTGGCGACATTTTAAAGAATGACACATTTGGCATGTTCGAAGTAACCCCTGCTCTACGTATGATAAAGCACATATCAAACAACTGGTTTGGTGCACTGAACCTCAGATACGTAATGATATTCGACAATGGCGGCGACACAACCATCAACAGCAATCCATTTACATCCCCTGAATCCGGCAACTTTGTAGAATACACAATATCGCTGGAAAAATCTGTTGCGAATTTTAATATTTCCGCCAATCTTGGACGTCGCGACAGCAATCATTTTGGCTGGATTGGCAACATAAACATAAAATATATATTTTAGACAAAAAAAAAGAACCGCGTCTTCGCGGTTCTTTTTTAATTAATTTTGAAAGAAACGATTGAATACTTTTTCGTTTACCTCTATTGGATATTCACGCATCAGGAACGAATTATAGTCATCCGTCACGCCAGACTTAGACAAATTCTGCACTTCCTTGCGTAAATCATCCATCTTTTTTGATTCAACTGTTGGGTTTATTGTTTCGTTAACCCCCAGAACATAAAATACCCCATCTGATGCCACGATGGTCTTGTCACCAACCGCACCACGAAACGCCGCGACCAACACATCCATTGGCGCCCCATCTGTCCGCGATACAGTCACCGACTTAACACCCGCCAAATTACCACCATCTTTCCAGTCAACCAGCATTTCATTTGCACGAACATAGGCCATTTTTTTCTGTTCTGCCTGCACCCAATCATTCACCAACGATTTTTTCACAGATTCAAATTCTGCAGAATGCTGTGGCACAATTTTATCCACACGAACAAACACGAAACCATCTTTGGTTTCAATCATTTCGCTTTCCAGTCCTTCGTCCATGTCGAATATTTTTGCAACCATAGAATCCGTCAACAACTTGTCCACAGGCCGCTTGTCCTGACTAAATTCCCCCAGTTTTACATACTTTGCGCCATGTTTATTGGCCGCGTCTTGCATTGTTTCGCCGGCAATAATATCATCTTCGACCTTTACTGCGACCGCATATCCTTCGTCATATTTATCCGGCAAACTCATTTCCGCAGGCACAAAAACGTACGAAACAGCACGTGTTTCAGGCACAATTTTTGGATTTTGCTTGTAAAATTCCCGCAACTGTTCATCCCCAGGCGCCCCAACCTTAAAATCATCGTATTTTACCACGGCATATTCAATACCGCGACGCGAATATCTGGCATCATAGGCCGCCTTGACCGCGAATTCAGGCACAGGAACCGGCATCCCCACCGCCCCCAAAACCATCGCACGCAAAACATTACCGCGCAAAACATCTGCGAACTGCGCCTCGGAATACCCTGAATTATTCAACACGGTATCGAACGCCAACGTAGAAAATTCACCATTCACCTGAAATTCTGGGAATTCGCGAATTTCGTGCGCAATCCGTCTATCGCTGACAACAAACCCCAAATCATCGGCACGATTTTCAGCCATCTGTTGCCCCGCCATCTTGGTCAAGACCTGCTGGGCGAACGCATTCTGGGCCGCCACGTCAGCATACAGCGCACGTTGTTCATCACGTGACATCTGGGCCAACTGCCGCGATTTTTCCAAATTAAATTCCTGGGCAGAAATTTCTGTATTCCCAACACGAACCAAAGTATTATCATTGGCCGCACTGCCGAAAATCCATTCTGCGACACCCCAACCAACGAACGAAAATGCCAAAATTCCAATTAAAATTTTGGCAACCGGTTTTTCCGAAGCATTTCTTAAATATTCTAGCATTTATTCCCCTTTTGCGATACCATAGCAAAACGATATAATAAAATGCAATCAAAAAAGGGGAAATTTCAATGAAAATTATTGCTGGCAACTGGAAAATGAACGGCACACGCGCCGATTTAGACGTAATGTTGGACGCACTGGAACGCGTCGACACAAATAACGCCATTATTTTATGTGTTCCACACACAATGCTGCGCCACGGTACAACAAATACGTCTATTGGCGCCCAGAACGTCAGCCGCCACGATCATGGCGCATACACGGGCCAAATCTCTGCAAAAATGGTTGCCGACACAGGCGCAAAATACACTATTGTTGGCCACAGCGAATGCCGCGAATACTTGGGCGACACAAATAAAACCGTTCATCAGAAAGCAACCCAGGCATTAAACAATGGACTGATTCCAATCATATGCGTTGGTGAAACAATGATCGAAAAACAGGCGGGCCGCACAATGGAAATAATTGAAACGGGTATCCGCGAATGCATTCCTTCGGAACTTGCTGCAAATGTTGTTATTGCGTACGAACCACGCTGGGCCATTGGCGCCGGTCTAACCCCAACACGCGAAGAAATCGCAAGCGCTCATACATTAATTGCCAACACATTGGCTGACATGGGCCTGGCTGGCACACCAATTTTGTACGGCGCATCGGTCAAAGGCAGCAATGCCGCTGAAATCATGTCTATCCCGAACGTAGATGGCGTATTAGTCGGGGGTGCATCCTTGAAAAGCGACGATTTTATACCTATAATAACCAGCGTAAAATAAATATATGATACAAAAAAATGGAACACATATTATGAATAAAGATAAAGAAGTAAAAATAGAATCCGTATCTGTGGACGACACACCGACCACCGATACAAACGCCGATAAAACGAATCCAGAAATTGAAAAACTGGCCGCACAACTGACCGAAATGAATGACAAATACCTGCGCATGGCGGCCGAACTGGAAAACACACGCCGTCGCGCTGCGCTGGACGCAGAATCACGCGCACGCACGCGCGCCATGTCGGTGGCTGAAAAAATACTGCCTGTTATGGATGCGGTTGATGCCGCATTAAAGCACACGCCTGATGATGCCGGCATCCAATCAATGGCACGCGCACTGGAATCTGCATTCGCACAAATCGGAATCACAAAAATAGAATCCGTTGGCGAACAATTGAATCCAATGTTTCACAATGCCATCCAGGTCATTGAATGCGCCGACAAACCTACCAACACCATTGTCGAAGAAATGCAAACTGGTTACATGTTCGGCGACACAGTTCTGCGCACCGCAATGGTAGTCGTTGCAAAATAATCAAAACAAAAAAACATCCTGCAAACACAGGATGTTTTTTTACACCACAAAAACTATTCCATATTCGCCAATTGTTCCAATTGATCCGCCGTAATCAGCGCATCAATCATCTCATCCAGCCCCGCCCCACCGGCCAAAATATCATCCAACTTATACAATGTCAGCTTAATACGATGATCGGTCACACGCTGTTCTGGGAAATTATAGGTACGAATTTTTTCACTGCGATCACCCGAACCAACCATGGATTTACGCGAAGCATTGCTGGCGCTTTCCTGTTCCATACGTTGTTTTTCATACAGTTTTGAACGCAACACCGCCATCGCCGCCATTTTATTTTGCAATTGCGAACGCTCATTCTGGCACGTCACAACAATCCCGGTTGGAAAGTGCGTAATACGTATCGCACTGTCTGTCTTATTAACGTGTTGACCGCCGGCCCCCGACGCACGGAAAATATCAATACGAATATCCTTATCTTCAATCACAACGTCGATATCCTTGGCTTCGGGCATAACAGCAACGGATGCCGCACTGGTATGAATACGCCCGCCTGCCTCGGTCTCGGGCACACGCTGCACACGATGAATCCCAGATTCAAACTTCATACGACCATACGCGCCCGCGCCATCAATTTTAAATACAATTTCTTTATACCCGCGCAGTGACGTTGCATTTTCCTCGATAACCTCAACCTTCCACCCCTGGCGCAACGCATACGATTTGTACTGATTATACAAGTCCCCTGCAAATAATGCAGATTCCTCGCCACCAACACCCGCGCGAATTTCCATAATCACACTGTTATCATCGGCCGCATCACGTGGCAACAGCGCAATCTGCAGGCTTTTTTCGATTTCCGGCAAACGATGATTCAATTCGTGCAGCTGTTCATTCGCAATATCGCGCAATTCTGCATCCCCCATCATTTCTTCGGCGTCTTTGATACCAACAACCGTCTGAAAATATTCTGCAATCAACGGCAAAATTTCATTTAACCGCGAATATTCTTTGGACAGCTTAGTCAACTCATCGCCCGAAACCGCACCCGAATTCATCTGCGCCTCGATTTCAGATGCACGCATTTGAATATCTCTCAACTTCTGTTCCACTATCATAATTATTCACCCCGCATAAATTTTATTGCATCCGCAATCGACAGACTCTGCTGTTCCCCTGTTGTCATGTCTTTTAGTGCAACAACCTGATTTTTTACTTCATCTTCGCCAACAATCATGCTGTATTTAGCCTTGATTTTATCAGCGTACTCAATTTGATTTTTAAACTTTTTTCCGGCATCCAAATACGCAACCGACGCAATATTTTCGTCACGCAACGCATTCAAAACAGACACCGCATAGCCTAAATTATCCACCCCCATACACAGCACAGAAACATCCACCGACGATTCAAATCGCGACAAATCAATCGCCCCCGATTCCATCAGCGCAACAAATATGCGCGAAAATCCGATTGCCGCACCAACACCAATTATCCGGGTCTTGCTGAATTTGCCTGCCAGATCCGCATATCGACCGCCACCGGCCGCCGTCCCCAATTCTGGATGTTTTAACAATTTAAACTCAAAGACCAATCCGGTATAGTACGCCAACCCACGTGTAATCGACAAATCGATTTCCGCATTTTTTACACCAAACAATTCTAATGTTTTCATAAAATCGTTTAACTCTGCAACGGCTGCATCCAACCTGTCAGATTTGTTCAAGAATTCTGAATATCCATTTGTAAACACAGATTTAATTTG
>JAFNYG010000077.1 GCA_017383325.1 Alphaproteobacteria bacterium
ATAATCGGCTGCTTGTAACAATGCCTCTTCGGTGACAACAACCGACTGTGGCTGTGGCTGAGTGTTGTGCGCACGCCCCAGAATATAAAATGTTGCCGCAATAAAGAATAGAATAATAAACCAATAAACATAAATCGACAACGACCATGGGTTAAAACATGGTTTGGAATTATTTGTTTTCACAGTTGGCTTGGACGCCACAGGGCGTACCGTTGCGCGACTTTTTAAATTGATAGATTTTTTTTCAGGTGTTTTTTTCATGTAAATCTCCCTTCCTTTTAATGGAATATTAAAGAGATTTTTTAATCACGTCAATTGTTTTCTGCGAAATCTTTTTAATTTTTCCAACAGACAGATTTCCCAACGATATTCCACCGTATGAAATCCGGTGCAATTTGCGCACAGGACACCCACATGCACGCAGTACAATTCGAACCTCGTTCTTTTTACCCTCGGTAATTGTTATGCGCAAATCGTTGCCACCGATTTCTTCTATCCTCATCGGCGCATAGCGAATCCCGTCCAATGTTATACCATTTCGTGCATGCGCCAGACGTGAAAAATCAGTGCAATTTACAGTCGCAATATATGTGCGTTCTATGTTCGATGACGGTAATGTTAGTTTGCGCGCAAATTCACCATCATTGGTTAACAGTAACAATCCAGTCGTTCTGTAATCCAGACGACCAACGTATTTTAAATGCTTGTATTCATCCGGCAAACAATCATATATCGTTTTGCGTCCGTTCGGATCACGCGATGTCGTCATAGTATTCAATGGCTTATGAAACATATACAGTTCTGTATCTGTCTGAGATACAATCTTTTTACCATCAATTTTTACAACGTCCGATTCGCCAACAAATGAAACAGGACTATTTATTGTCACGTCGTTTATACTGACACGACCACATACAATTAATTCTTCGGCGGCACGCCGTGACGCGACACCCGAATCTGCAATAAATTTCGCAATACGTACACCCATCTATTCACCCAATATCTTTGCAATCGCAATTGCGCCCGCCAGTTCTGCACGCAATATCGTTTTACCCAATGATATACCACACGCACCCGACGCATCCAACGCAATAAATTCCGCGTCTGAAAATCCGCCTTCGGGGCCAATTAGTATTGAATCATGGGTCACAGATTTGCAATCTGATTTTTTTCCATGCGCGACGCGTTCATCTGCAAACACGATATTCGATAAATTCAAGTCAGAAAATTTTATCGGATTTAAAATCTGCGGCACAGTGTTGCGATTTGATTGTTCGGCTGCCTCAATCACTATTTTTTTCATCCGTTCCCAGTTAATATGATGCGCGGTCGTGCGATCCGTTATCACAGGTTGAAAACACGCAACCCCCATTTGTGTCGCCATATTCAGCAAATCATCTGTCCGCTTAATCGGTGCGAACATTAATGTTATTTCGTTTGACGGATCGGCGTGTTCTGTTTTTTCATCAACAAATAAAGATTTGTTATCGTCGCATAAATGTGCCCTGTATTCGTTTCCGTCACCAAACACCATGCATTGTGACGTCCGCATAACACGCGTCAAATAGTGTGAAACATCACGCGTCACAGGATACGACCGACCAACCAGGATTTCTGTACCAATAAAAATTCGCGGAATATTTTTCATGTTTTTTGCATTTCCATATTTTTTCGCGTCTGTTTTTCTGGTATAATATTAGCACTATGGCAGTGAAATTCAACATTTTATCCGCATCAGGCAAAGGCAAAGGCCTGAATATATTTAAGTCGTCCGCGTACAAAGAATTTGACCAGAATGGTGTCGCACGTGAATTTTGGTCAATACGCTGGGCTATAATTATATGGATTGTCGCGGCAATAATGGTTGCGGCGGCATTCCCAATTGAACACATTTGGCGATACGGCTGGTCACCTGCGACGGCACATTGGGTATCAATTTATCTGGGGAATTTGTTTTCTTCGGGTGGGTTGTCGGTGGTGGCTGAAATCCCTGCATGGATTGGGCGCAGCATAATGCGACCAGACATAGAATGCATAACACCATTACTGCCGATTATCGGGTATTATTTTCTGTCGGATGCAACGATGACAGACGAATTTAACCCACACAGCAAGGATAAGTTCGACGAAAAAACATCACGAAAAGCAACCGCCGATGATATCAAAAAAATGGGCCAGGATTATAAAAACAAAGAAGGCCTGTTCAAGGGCTTTATGATGGTCTTGGGTTATTTCAAGAACAAGCCATTGATGTTTGATGAACCACTGTCTACCCTGTGTGTCGCGCCCCCGGGGACTGGTAAAACTGCAGGTGTTGTTATTCCGACAATTTTGGATTGTGATAATGTGTCTATGATTATCAACGATCCAAAACCTGAATTAAAACAAAAAACGTCTGCATATCGTTCAACGGTTGGGCCAGTGTTTATTATGAATTGGGCGGGCCAGGATGACCCAGCACGTGGCATCTATTACCCGTCATGGAATCCATTGTCGCCGGGGCACGTTCCGTTTAATACCGAAGAACGCGACCTGTATGTCGATTCAATTGCGAATACACTGATTCCAGACCGTTCATCATCGTCCGCCGACCCGCACTGGACGATTACAGGGCGTGCGGCACTGACTGGATTTATCCAGTATATTATTTCCAAGGTTGAACGCGCCAAGGCCGACGATTATTTCTATGCCCGTATATCAAATGGCACATTTAATGACGAAGACGCGACCGTTTTATCGGATTATTATCTGTCTATGTCGTCCGATCCCAATGCATATGCGGCGCACGCATTACTGCAACGCGGGGAATTGAACGCCATGAATTATGTACACGTTGGAACATGGGAACATATTCCCGATGCATGGCGCGGACGCGAGGCATCGTTATCTATGATTCTGGATTGGCTGAATGCGTCGCAAATTGCGATTGCCGAAGATATTGAAAATCGCCGCCGTCAGGGTGACCAGATGGTAATGATGGCCGACCCAACCAAAGATATGTTTATGAAGGCCGTAGACGAAGCGCGCAGATATGCATATTCCCATCGCGCAATTCAGGAATTAACGCAATTGGCCAGCACCCCGGACAAGGAACGCGGCTCAATTATGTCAACGGCGCTGTCGGGATTGAATATATTCCGCAATGCCGCCGTGCGCAATCGTACCAGCCATTCTGATTTCCACTTTTCCGACCTGCGCGGTATGGTGGACCCACGCGACGGCAAGGTTAAGCCGGTATCTGTGTACCTGTCCATCAATATGGTTGATGCCCAGGCACTGAACCCGATTACCGCAATCTTTATTGAATTGATGTCAAATTTCTTGTTGGCGAACGCGCCAGGTCAAATGCGTAACGGCGCAGAATTGGGGCCATATCCCGTTTTGTTTGTGATGGACGAAATGCCAAAAATGCAAAAATTGCAGGCTGTTATCCAGGGACCAGATCTTGGGCGTGGCCAAAAGATTTCATACCTGATTATCGGCCAAGATTTACATCAAATTGCGGAAAAATATGGCCCTGATGCCGAGGCAACAATTATATCCACAACCGCCGCAAAAATTGTTATGCGCCAAAATGACCCAGATACCGCCGATCGTTTTTCAAAAATGATGGGGTATAAAATGAAAAAGAAAACGGTCAAGGGCCCCGACGGCAAAGACAAAGAAGAAACAACCGAAGAATTGCTGTTCACGCCAATGGATATCATGAAATTGCCCGAGGCCAAGCAACTGGTTATCATCCAGGGGCATTACAATCGTCCAATTGAAGCGGACCAAGAAAGATATTTTCTTGAAAAGACCGAGGTTCAAAAGAAACTTGCGGCCAAGGTTAAAATGGGGGAATGTGCGCCGTTGCCAGAATTCTTGGTGCCGTCACACCATCGTGCGTTGGGGTACACGGGCACACCGCGCATATACGACCCACAGACCAAACAAATAAAAGAATTGGCATAGTAAAAAACCCGCATTTTGCGGGTTTCTTATTTAAAATTCAATTTTGCCGTTCGTCGCAACCAAATCTGCCATCATTTCGATTTTTCCGCCGGCTTCGCGCAGGATTAAATCACCCGCCGCAATTTCAGCATAATCCAATGGTTCAGACACAAACGCATCAAATTTACCCGCCGCAACCCACGCTAAATCCAATGCAGGGCAACCTGTACGACGAACGTCACCGATTAATGGACGCGCGTCCGACGTGTTGTACCCAACCGTTAATTCAGATTCTTCGGTTTGATTAGATGTCTTGATACGTGCAGAATGGAACGCAGAAAATACATACGCACCATTGCCCAATTCGGCATAGTACAAACGTTCATCAATCGGAGAGTATATCAACGCAATCTTGGTTTCATCATTGGAACGCAACGCCAATGATATTGCAAAATGTGGGTTACCACGAACAAAATTCGACGCACCCGATAACGCCAACACAAATTCATCGCGACCATCACCGTCACGCGATACGTTTGGCGTCAGCAAACCCGCCGCAGGACGTACCAGCAACAGGTCATTCAATATGCTTTCTTCGATACGGTTGGCGGCCTTTTGTACAAAATCGTGCGCACCACGCAACGACTGTTGCAGGTTTTCCACTTCGCCAAAATCACGGCGTAATGACGCGCCCGTACGCTGCAGCGCCATAAACATTTTGTTTAACTCGGTCGAACCTTTTATCAACAGTTCCATGTCGCCACCCCCCGTAAAGCATTATTTATAAATTAAAAATTAAAACCAGCAAATTTTGATTTAAATTCTGCTGCGCGCTGGCCCTTTTCGCCGGCATTTGAACGCTGGCCTGTCCAGGCAGAATGATTCAAATTGTCCGTAGACAAAATCAAATCTTTCTTTACAGATGAATACATCTTTACCGTCTTGCCATCTGTGCGTGTGACGTTAATTTCGTGGTATTCTGGATGAATTCCTTGTTTCATGATATTTACCTTTGTTTGAATTTTAGCCCGCAAATTATACAAGTATTTTTATAGAAATCAAGCAATAATAGCATTTTAATATCGACCAATGCATCCCAAATATGAATTGCCCGTCGATTCCAGTACATTTATAAACTGGGACGGGTTGCGGCCAGAAAACAGCGCCAAAATTGTCCCTGTGTCCGTCGCCAGCATATCTGCAACCGTCGCGATACCCGAATTCATTTTTTTGAAAAAGCCACTGGTTGGATATATTTCAGCCGCCAATAACTGGGTCTGGCCACGTGGTTTGGCACGTGTGTTGGATTCAATAACCATCAACTGGCATTCAGGAGATATGATCAATTTATCACTGACAACAGCATCGCCCCCCAGTAATTCCCCCCACCAACCGGTCGAACCACAAAACACAGGATAATATATGACTGCATTCGGATTGTCGTTCAATACCGCAGCAATATCAATATCATCCGTACAGACATCTGGCATAACGCCGGTCGCGGTATTTATAACCTTGCGCGATAATTGATATTCATTATCCCCTGCTGTTTTTCGTGGCCAATAAAGAATCGGAAACTTTGTTGTCATTGCTATGAATTATATCAGATTTAACATTCACAAAAAAGGGGGGGGATGTTAAATAAACCACTTGATTTTTTATTTTTTTATTGCCCCGTACCATTTTTTCAGGTTTTTCCATACAATTTCGGTGTTCTTTTTCGTTGTATCATAGAAATCTGTTGATATTTGGACACTGAATAATGTCTTGGCCAGGGCCGGAATCATGGTCATAAACATCGCAATAAAGATACCCATTAGTATGATGGTAACCAGGCTGTCATTGCGCATCATCAATGCGTCCATCAAGAATTTCGAATCGTTATTTGTCAGCGCAGTCGTTAATGCAGCCGCACCGTCCCAATCACCAAATATAGCGTTCAAAAACATTATCGCGAACGCAACAAACACACCAGTTATTGCCAATCCCAATGTCCCTGACACCACATAATCGATTATTTCGCGAATCGTTTTGCCAGCACCAGCCAATGATATCTTCCACCCTTTGAACAGCCACGCCAACAGCATCAATGGCAGCATTATCAAATCCAATGACAGGGTTATAAATATTTCCAGAAAATACAGCGGTATTGGCAACAACGCCATAAAAAACAACGCCACGATTGCAGCACCTGCAAAAAGCATTATAACATTTGGAAATATTGGTGTATTCCACATGATCTTATGCATATATTCAAAATCAAATGCCATATTCATCATCGCCCAACCAACAGTCATCCCTAACCCTGTCATTTGATGAACACCCGCCAATTCACATGCCAGGTTATGACGCAACTTAGGCGAAAATGCACCGCGTTCCGCCGCCGTCGCATCGACAGACACAGGATCTGCAATGGCGGTTGCAACAACACATGCATCAAACTGGTCATCGTGTACAACCGCGCGGTTTAATGACAGACCAATATTGAATATGGGTTCTATGGCGATTTGCGATATTAATCGTGGCAGGGGCGTAACCAATAACACAGATATAAATGCCAGCTTTAGCAAATGCGTCGTGAAAGTGTTCGCAATTGACCATGGCTGTTCCACCTTTTGATTAATAAAATTTTCAACCAAGCGCCACGCAAACCAAATCGCAGACAATATAACCGCAAAAGGAATTATCAAATGCCCCAGCGCACTGTAAACACGTGGCAACAGATTGGACATTGTTGACATTATGTCCACAAACATCTGGCACGACCAACAACTGGAAAAAAATGAATACGCATCGTTCATATCAACAGGAAACACAGAACGGTAAATAGAAAATCCAGCAATTACACCAACGCCGGCAATACCAGCAATAACAAATGGCGATACCGCGCCCGCCGTAAATGGCAAGCATGCCAAAAATGCAATCCAAAATTTTTTTAAACGATTCATTGCTTTTAATTATATCACATTTTGTCCCAAATGTGATATAATTGAAAACATAAATATAAATTCAGGGAATGTATTTCTTTAAAAAGGTTTTTTTTATATCGTTTTTTTTGGCGATGTGTTGTACGCCGGTGGCGGCGCACGCAAGTATTATTGACGCACTGAATCTGTCCCCGTTTGTGCCAATTGTGCTGGATGCGCTGATGATGATTGCAACGGGGACATATGATTTTTTTGTAGGCACCACGGAACAGCCTGGGATTATAAAAATTTTAATCTGGTTGTTTTTGGGATTTTCGCTGACCATCACTTTGGTAAAAATGTACATTCCAAAAAAATGGCTGGGTTTTTTGGGAATTTCTGGCGGTGGCGAATTAGAGGCGGGAAATACATCAGGCATGAAGATTGTAGAAAGCGTTATGAAGCCCGGTTTTCGCGCGGTTATTGCATCGCTATTATTGTTGCAGTTAAAGCCTGTTTATATTACTGAATGGCTGGCGAATCCTTTTCTGCAGCTGGGGGCGATTTATACAAATGCAATCACAGAACAGATAAATGAAGGGGGCATGTCCGCAGCAGAAGTAAAATGTCCAGAAGAGATTGTTCAAAAAGAGTGGATATCAAAAGAATCTTGTGAATTCTTGGTCCAGCCAGTGTCTGATTTATCGCATGCCAACAACCAGATTATTAAACGTGGTTTCGATTTCCTGACGCGTGGATTGCGGGGCTTGTTAACACTGATTCCGCATGGCGGCGAAGATTTCTTGAATTTAATAACGGGGATATTACTGATATTTACATTTGTTGGCAGCAATGTTTTCATGGCGCTATTAATCATTCAAGGAATATTCAATTTTGGAATGCAGTTGATTTTGTATCCGTTCTTTGTGCTGACCTATGTATTTAAGGCCAGCGACAAATGGTTGGATGTATGGCCGGCATTTGGCGGTATTACCAAGGCACTGCAACAACTGGTTGTGACGATGATTGCATGTTCATTTATGCTGTGTGTGAATCTGGCGGTTATCAAGGCCCTGTTCCGATGGAATTCATCTGTTTTTGTTGTCGCCGCAGGTGGCAGTGCATACAGCAACGTTCCAACCATGGCCCATTCTGCGATGGGATTTGGCGAACATTCTGTTATGTGGCTGTCTGCGATATTGACATTCTATTTAATGTTCAAGATTTTTGACATTACACAACAACAGCTGAATAAATATGTAGGTAGCGGAATGGATGGCCTGTACAAGCAGGTAAAATCAGACACCGGTGTAATGGTGGCCAAGGTAAAAAACTGGCGCGCGACCGTCCGCAATGCCTCTGAAACGATTAAACTGGCAACATCAATTGCCGGAGCAGCTGCGCACGAACTAAAATACCTAGGCAAAGGCATAGGCAGGGGCATTGGCAAGGTCGTCAGATGGTTCAGGGGGGGACACTAATCGATGAACGAATGGCTGTCATCTTTGGTGGATTCAACGGTACAGTGTTGGGGCTGTGGGGTGTTTGACAGACTGTTCCAAATTGTATCGGATGCAGCCGCATTGGTGTATGATAAATTTGTAACTTTTTGTATTTTTCTGTTTTGCATTTTATTTTCATTCTTTGTAATAAGCGCCGTATGGAAGACAATACGAGGTAATGCGTCTGATCCGCTGTATCAAAAATCAGTTCAGCGCGTATTTATCAATGCGATTGTCTGTATGGGTTTATTGGGCATGGGTGTCGCATTACCACGTTTTATAACATCAATCACATTCGAACCCGTCGCCCAGGTCGCACAAACATACACCCAGGCAATGATAAACCTGGACGATGAGGCCGTTGAAGAAAAAGTCACGTACGAGCCACAAAAAATGAGCGACAATGGTTTTTATCGTCCAGAATTACGTGACAAAATTATAACGCTGATGAAAACCACCATCACACAATTCCAGGCATATATAAAATTAGGCATAGCGGTCATGGATTCTGCATTTACATGGTCGGCGCTGTTGGGAATTGGCAGTTTAATAAAACACATTATCTTATTCTTTGTTGGGATGTTTGTTGCATGGAATTTCTTTAAGCTGTTTTTCAGATATTGTTGCTATTTCGCGGACATTATTATTGCGATGGCGTTTTTTGCGTTCTTTTTTCCACTGTCACTGATGCTGTTTGCGTTTAATGGCGCGGACAATGTGCCAAAATGGTTCGGGGGGTTGGGAAAAACAGTCGGTGTAAATCAGTTTAAAAATCTGATAAATGCGATTGTTACGTTGGCGTCTGCAGTTATTACATATACAGTAATTATGGCGATTATTGCAAAATTCTTTTCAAGCCCAGAGGTTTCAAATGCAGAACTGATGAATGCAATCACAACGGGTAAAATATTTGATACAGATTTGGACATGACAAACCTAGAAGCGATGACATTGGCCAGCTGTGTTGTATTGGTGTATATCTTGAACTTTCTGCAGGGGCAAATTTCACAAGTTTCAAAAATGATACTGTCTGTATTTGGGGTCAGCGAAGAAAAACAACTGAGCGAAACGTTGGCAGATGATATGATGCAACTGACCAAGAATATCGTGGGCACAACCAAAAAAATCGGAATAACAATCATCAGCGGTGACGACAAAGACAAAGATAAAGACAAAGATAAAGATAAAGAAAAGAAGTAAATGTTAAAAGCAAAACTGATTTTAATCGCGGTACGTTTAATTATGGGTGCAATTGCACTGGGGTTGGGGATTTGGTATCTGTCGGCGTCACTGAACGAATCTGCATTGACGTATACCAGCATGAAGAACTTTTTGACCGCGGCCGGGGTTGAAAATGGCGACATCAGCAGTGCCAATGGTTGCTTTATGTGTGGATATATATCAGATTTATTTTCCATTATTGGGGATGCAACGGAACGTTTTTGGACGCTGATGGTTGATAATTTATGGATTTTGATGGTGATTGGATTTGGGATTTTCTTGTTCATTCACACAACCCAGTATATATTTGACCACGCAAAAAAAACACTGAACTATGAAAAACCAACCGAACATAAAATCGAAGTCCAAGCATGGTGGGACAAGATTTGGAAGTTGGGCGTACGCCTGATGTTTGTGGGCGTGCTGATGGGGGCACTGGGGATGGGGGGAAATACCGCCCTGCGCAGTGTGTCTCAGATAACAATCACACCTGTGTTATACGTCGGAGCCGAATTAGGCATGATGGCAAGTGGCGTTTCAGATGCCGCACAATGTGGCGCACTGGGAAAGAAAGATACTGGTGACACTGGCGATATTTTAAACCCAATTATGCAACCGTTTATGTGTGTTATGGGAAACATCAACAGCATTATGCTGGCCGGTGCGGCCGGTGGCTTTGCCATGATGAACTATGCATGGATGGGGATGGGGGGCGGTGCGTTTACGTGGCTGGCAGGTTTGGCGCTGGTGTTGATGTTTTTAATAATCGGATTCGATTTGTTTTTCCAGATACTGTCCATTGTATTTAAATTAGTATTTATAATTATCTTCTTGCCATTGTTGCTGGCGGCATCGGCATTTGAAACAACATGGGCCAAGGCCAAAGGATTGATGAGCAAGGCCATAGGTATGCTGGTATCGTCTGCGATACGTATCATCGCAATAACACTGAAAGTTCTGGTGATATACGCAACTGTGTCATTCACGGCCGACATGTATTTCCCAGGGCCACGTGATGGATATACGGCGATACTGCCCCCGATGATGGGAATGCGTGCTGAAAACCCAGATGCACAGACACTGTCGGTGATGAATGTGTTCGCGACGTGCGAATCCGTTGCATTGGTCGATGGCGAAATGGATGCAGATAAATTTAAAGATTGCTTTACCGCACGCCGGGCCGAAGTTGAGCGCACATATCCGGGTGCATTTGATTTCTTGACCAACGGATGGGAATTTATGTTGATGATGATATTTTTGTTCTTTCTGTACTATTATGCAGTCAGCCCAAAAATCGACAGCTTGTTGCCAAATGGGTCGGTTAAACTGCCAATACCGGGCGAAAACGCAAATGTTTCAACCAAAGAAGAATTTGACTATGGTGCATGGGTACATGACATGGGGCAAAAAATATGGGCGGTTCCGGTTCAAATAACCGAAAAAGTTACCAAGGCAATGGGCAAAAAATGATGAAAATATTTCGCAAATTTTTACCAAAACTGTTTGTCATCGTTTTAGCGATCGGATTGGTGTCGACTGCATTCGGTGCAACAACCAATCTGCCTATGGGCGATATCGGCGATCACGGCACATGGGCAACAGACAACAATCGTGAAAAATTCGTATCCCAGGTTTCTGATGATATAAATGAATTTCAGGGCGATTTCCAAGAACAACTGGTACACGACTATGTCCCGATTGAGGCAAAGGTAGGCCTGACATTTATGAATGCAATGTCTTTTGTTGCGGGCGTGCTGGATTCTTCGCTGGTTCGATTTGTGATTTTATTTATGTTTATCGCATTTGCATTTTGGATAACTTTTGAAACATACAACATGATGCAATCGGGCAAAGGCGAAGTATTAAAACTGATGACGGAAATCGTTAAAAAGGGTACTATGATTGCGATATGGGTTATTATACTAGGGCTTGGTCCGGCACAACTTTTTATGTGGATAATGGGCCCGATTGTCACCGTTGGAACATATGCATCTGATTTAATACTGGGGGCGGTCGCAGAAAGCGCGGGCGCAAACCTGCCGGATACATGCGCAGCGATTCGCGAATATGCCACAACACACATTTCGCCGGAAAATATCATCGACGCCAATGCCGCCGCAGATATATTATGCATACCAACACGCATGTCTGGATTTTGCTATACCGCGATTGCGGCGGGATGGAAATGGATTACAGCCGGCATCGGCAGCAGCGCATTTTCAGTCATTGGTGGTATAGTTTTCATTGTCGCATTTATTATGCTGGCGTGGAAATTTGCATTTATGGCATTGGGTGTAATTGCAGACCTGTTCTTGGGCGTTATGATGTTGCCATTTACCGCGCTGACCCAGACGGTTGGCAGCACATCTTACAAGGGTATAGCCGGCGATATATTTAATAAATTTTTGGGGATATTTTCAGCGGAAACACTGGACAGGCAAATCGAACGATTTGTTCAGGCGGCATTGTACTTTGTATCACTGTCCATTGTAATTGCGTTTTGTGCGGCATTATTGTCGGGCGTGGTTGATACAGATTTGTCTTCGCGTGTGCCGAATTTAAATCCAGGCGGATTTTTGGAAACACTGTTGGTTGTTCTGCTGACATGGTGGTTTGCCAGTCGTGGCATGGATATCGCAAAAAAATTGGGTGGTTCGATTTCAACCACGGTTGGGGATCAAATGCGCGGCGATGTGACCACATTATGGAACAATACGTACGGCACCGCCAAAGAATGGTGGAAAATTATCCGCGACAGAAAAAAATAATTCAGATATATTCGATGTTTTGTGACGCCGTCCTGGGGCCATATTGGCGGGCGGATATGATGATTTGAATAATTTATTATAAGGCACTACCTGGGTGCGTGGGTCAAGCCGCGGGATGACAGAAAAAAATGGGGATGACAGTATTTTTTTTATTTGTCCCAACGTGTGTTTGATCATAAACATCATTTGTTGCCCGGCTTTACGGACAGATATAATGTAGACAGGTTAATATATTTTGAACGCTTTGATGATATAAGAGATACGGTACGTCATGAAAAACGTTTGAAAGAATGGAAACGCAATTGGAAAAAAAGATTTTATTGAAGGGTTCAGTCCCACATGGCGTGATTTGTACGATGATTTGAATAATTTATTATAAGGCACTACCTGGGTGCGTGGGTCAAGCCGCGGGACGACAGTACCAGGGGCGATAAAAAAATCCCCCGTACGGGGGATTTTTTGGGATTTGGTTATTCCATGCTGGTGGTAATGACGTCACCGTACATACCAACCTCTTCCGAGCCGACATAACAACGGATTTTTGAACCAACATTGTTCATAAATTCGCTGATGGCGGCCTGTTGGGCTTTATCCAGTTCGGCGTCCTGGATAGATTTTGTCACACCCCATGTTAACAATCCACCTGTCACAGCACCGGCGGCGGCACCGATACCGGCGGCGGCACCCTTGCTGAGGCCTTTTTTCTTGTCGTCTGTACCTTTTGCGTACGATTCGCATGTTTCAAGCAACGCATCCACTTTGCCAATCAGTTCATTACGTGGGGTGCCCAGACTATTAAAGGCGTCTTGTTTCAGCGCATCACCGGTTCTATCTAATACATTTTCGGTTTTTGTTTGGCAGCTGTTGTATGCCTTATAATATGCATCATACAGCGCTCTATCAGTTCCACAGTATTTTTGTTCATCTCCTTTATCAAAACAACCAGTGATTGGATAGCTAATATTACTGCTTCCACATTCTTTGTCGGGGCTTGCATTATCGCACGCTGCTAGCAGCCAGGAAACCTCATACTTTTGTGTCCAATCTATATTTTTTCCACTCAGAAACGCATAGACAGCTTTATTACCTAAATCTTCCCTTATGCCATCTGTACACTCTGTTGTTTTGGACGTATAGCTATCTTTATACTTTGTTGTTGTATATGCGGACAGCGCGCTGTTATAACTACGCAATGCTGTACGAACTTCCCTGATTTGCGCTTCATGCTTATAATCGTCTTCACCGGCATTTTCTTTGGTCAAATCAATCAATTTATTGATGTATGTCGATGCAGATGATGCAGTGTTAATATCGGAAATAGCGGTATCAAAGCCGTTGTAATATTTACGACATTTCTTAGCAACACTGTCATCCTGCTTTTTAATACCGGTCAGACCGCCCAGGACAGATCCATCTTGGATGCCCGCCCCCAGGTATCCGCCACCAACACCGCCACCCAGCGCGCCCAGGTTTCAATATAGCGTGGAGCATGTTTCAA
>JAFNYG010000078.1 GCA_017383325.1 Alphaproteobacteria bacterium
CATGTTCTACACACCGTCCACCATGCCTCAATCACCACTAGCAATTTTACTAGCATTGGGCTTCTTGGGCGCCATGGCATTACAAATACGTTCATTACCACGTACAAAAATGGACCGAACATCATTCATATCAATACATAACATCCAAACATTGATACTAAGCGTTCTGTTCATCACATCGTCATACCTGATTGTACGCCATGCCCAGCAAATAATGTTTCATCTGTTGATGATGGAAACACAGTTATCCGGTGCATTTATATTAACAATCAGCGCATCTTTATTATTCTATTTATATCTAACAGGTCTGTTATTAGCAAACTTTTACGCTAAATTTCAGCGCATACGCGAATTCAAAATTCCAACATGGAAAATAATTTGCAGCATTCCATTTGGCTTTTCTGCGCTGTGGGCACCTGGATATATACTTGATTCTGACGACACCAAGAAGCCCAGTTTCGTACCAAAATCTGCAATCCTGCAACGGGTCTCTAATTGGATTATATCACGTCCTGCGAACACAATCGCTACATTCATCCTAATTATAATCATATCCGGTTTCTTCTTTGGATTTAATACAGTTCTGCTAACATTTTCATTAACATTAATTTTTGGAATATGGACATTACAAGTCGGCAAAAAATCATTTGCAAAGAATATGCAAAACAGATACGCAACAACCGTCGCATTTTTTAATATTGTACTGTTAATATTGTTTATTGGATTCTATGCAATTGTACCAACCACAACACAAAACGTACAAATAACAATTTCAGACACCCAAATCACAGAACCACTGCAATAAATATCCCGGGGGCCACACAATGCACGGAATAATAATTTTCACAGCGATAATATTCTTTTTATGGATTGCACGGTCGATACTAATTCCAATTTTAGTTGCCGCATTTATGTGGTATTTGACAAATGCCATTTCTGATTACTACCGCCGTGCACTGCCATACAAAGTTCCGACCAATCGTTCCACAAAAACAATGTCAATTATCTTTGATTGGGTTTCATATATAGGCACCATTGCAACACTTGGGATAATACTGTACCTGTTTGCGACCCAAATCCGCCCGATGTTTTCAGAATTGCTGTCTGCCCTGCCCGCACTTCAAGAAAAACTGACCCATCTTGGCACATACCTATCAGAATCTGTTGGGTTTAAATTTGACGCGAACATGATACCGAACATCACACAAATTGCGACAAACATTGGCGCATCTTTGGCCGGCCTTGCAACATCTATGGGGATGGTGCTGGTATATATGATATTTATGTTTGTAGAACAAAGCACATTCAACAAAAAATTCGCAGCAATGTTTCCAGGCAAACGCCAATCTAAAAAATTCCGATACATTCTGGACAGCATTGACACAAACATGAAAAAATATTTATTTGTAAAAACGGCCATTTCTGCAATAACAGGCATCGCATCATTTATATGGTTACAATTAATTGGCGTTGAATTCGCGGGGGTTTGGGCATTTATCGTATTTATTACCAGCTATATCCCAACAATTGGCGCAATCATTGCGTGCACACTGCCAATATTATATTCATTGGTATCTGCCCCAACATTACAGCAACCAATTCTGACCGCCACAGGTTTAATCGCATTACAAATACTGTTTGGCAATATATTGGAACCAAAACTGACCGGAAAAACATTAAATCTTTCAACACTGGCTATTTTAATTAATTTGGTTGTATGGGGGATGATTTGGGGTATCGCCGGCATGTTCTTCAGCGTACCATTATTGGTTGGCATTTACATTATATGCGCGCAATTTGATTCAACACGTTGGATTGCAATACTGCTGTCCGCAGACGGCCAAATCCCTGACAAAAACGAAGAATAGAAAATCGCGCTATACGCATAAAAACCGGGCATTATGCCCGGTTTATCATTGCAATTGCATTTTCCAAAATAACACGCGCAGATTCCGAATCCAACCGTTCCTTCAGTTCACGCACACGAACACGCCCTATACTTTCCTGGGCCGCGTTTGATGTTAAATTTTCTTCGACAAAGCAAATCGGCAATTCTGTTTTTTTTTCCAAATCTTTCACAAAATCACGCACCATTTTTGTTGTATCTGATTCAGTCCCATCCCCACGTACCGGCAAACCAACAATAATACCAACAGCATTTTCCTGCGTCGCCACATCCGCAACCAGACCTGCATGATTTTCTGCACCGCGTGGCAAAACAATCGCATCACGCACAAACACAAAATCGCGCATTGGGTCAGATACCGCAACCCCAATCCGTCGCAGTCCCCAATCAATTCCCAAAACACGCCCATCACGTGGAAAAGCCTTGAAATCTGGCAAAATCATTGTATAATTCCTTTACTTTATAAATATAGGATTGAAAATGGCATTTAGCAAGCAACAATTACAAAAATTCGCAGACTTGATTAAAATTGAAATCTCTGATGAAAAATTAGCCGAAATGAACATAGATTCTGTGGTTGAATGGCTGAACAAATTACAGAAAATTGATACAACCAACATAATCCCTATGTTAAATCCAGCTGAACACAAACTACCACAACGCGACGACATCGTAACAGACGGGAATATTCGCGACCTGGTTCTGGCAAACAC
>JAFNYG010000079.1 GCA_017383325.1 Alphaproteobacteria bacterium
GTAGCAGACAATCCGAATTTTGATAAATTTTTGGACGAGAAAAAGAAGTTTGCAACAACGGCATTGGGGACCTGCAGGGATATTGCAGATACTGTTTGGTCTGAATTCAAGCGTAGCGCGATAATTGAAATTGCGCAGGCACAAGCAAGTTTAATAGAAGAAACAAAAATGTCGTGCGTCAGCACGATTGCCGAATGCTATGATAAGCAAACAAATGGATTGAAAAATATGGATAAAAAAACGGCAAATGTGGCGGGGGCTTTGTCGGTGTATGCTGCAAAATCTATGTGTGAAGAACGTGTGACGCGTTGTGCGGCGTTGTATGATGGTGCCCAGTGTAAATTTGATTCCCAGACAGGCAAATTAACGTCACGGTGCGGGTTGACGGCATTGCTGGAATTTGTTGATACTGTGGATGATGCACGTATTGCAGATGGATGTATCGTTGCGATTGATAACTATGTACGGGATTTGTGTACACCAGACGCGGGTGATAAGGGGTATCCGTGGAAGTGCAGAAACAAAATGCTTGGCAAGATAACAGATGAGGCGGATGTTAATTCGTCAGCGTCACTTGCGGCAAATATAAAGTATTATGCGGTTGAAAATTGCACTGATCCGACAAAAGAAGTAAAGACGTACGAGGCCTTGCCACTGGAAACCAGGTTGCAGGTAGAAAGAACGATTGAAAGTGTTTTTGAGGAATTAAGTTATCAGTTGATGGAAACCTGTGAAACATTGGATGGTTATTGGGTGGATGCCGATGATTATACAGGCGAGAAGGAATTGACGGCATTCTATACCAGTGTTTTTGGTGGTGATGTTAATAATTTGACCAAGTCTGCGGGTGTTTGTATTGAAAATTCGACCCGGGTTAAATGTCTGAGTTATAATATTGCAGATCAAGAACCAGTTGCAACATATGACGCCACCAGGGGGCAATGTGTATTTACCAGTGTGTGGTATGAACGGCAATGTTCAAATATTGGTGGATATTACGCAGATAGTGTGTGTTATATTGATTAGGGCGATGGCACGGGCGCTGGTGCTGCAGGAAGTGGTGGTGGAAAGTGACCCTTCATCATGGATAAGTTTTGGATAGTGGGGACTGAATCCCTATGCTGAGTTAAACTAAAAACCGCCGAATGGCGGGTTTTTAGTGGGGTGTACGGCATATGTAATGCTGTGGAAAATAAAAGTTTATCTAGGTATTTAAAAACGGGGATAAGTTCCCCTCTGTGGAGGGGTGGCCGCAGGCCGGGGTGGTTTTTTTTTGGAGAATTCTCTTATAGAGGATAACTAGTAGGAATAACAATATTTTTTATTTGTCTCTGCGGGGCAATGGATCCCCGCCCCGGGCCCCACGCAATCGAATGTTTGCGTGTGTGGAACCAAGCGGGGATGACGATGAGTGTGTGGGAATAGTGGCGCGAATGTGGAATAAAAAACGCCCCAGATGGGGCGTTTTGTTGTTTTGTGTGCCTTTATCGGGCAGATGCCTGTTTGAACAATTCGTCAGCCTTGACCTTTTTTTCTTTGGTCTTGACGTGTGTTAACATTGCGTCCAGGGCCTTGCGTTCAAATAACATGCCGCGTAACATAGCCAGGGCATTTTGATTCTTGTTATAGAATTCAAAAACCTGTTTTGGGTCTGGATAGCGTGCCGCTTCGGCCCAAATTGCCTGTTGCAGGTCTTCGCGGGATACTTCAACCTGATTCTGGGTGCCCCACTCTGCCAGGATTAAGCCCAGTTTAACGCGACGTTCTGCGTCTTTGCGTTCTTGTTTTTCATCCCATTTGTGGTCGCATTTTTTATCGTGGCAATGGGCGTGCGAACGTTCGAATTCGTTTTTAGCCATTTCCAGTTCCTGGGATACCAGTGTTTCAGGCAGTTCCAGTTTTACTTTATCTGCCAATGTATCCAGTAATTCGTCACGCATTTCACGTTGCGCGGCATCGTTGTATTGTTCAGTCAAGATGTTGCGAATGTGCGTCTTTAATGCATCCAGGGATTCCTGGCCGACCTGTTTAGCCAATTCGTCATTTAATTCTGGCAAGATGTGTTTGCGAATTTCGTGAATTTCAACCGCAAAGCGTGCATCGGCCCCTGCCAGGTTCGCAGCGTGATAATCCGATGGGAATTTAACGTTAACGTCAAATTTGTCACCAATTTTGTGGCCGATAATTTGGTCTTCGAACCCAGGTATAAATGCCCCAGACCCCAAAATCAGATGATGTTTTTTTGCTGCGCCACCTTCGAATGCGGTGTCGCCGATAAATCCAGTAAAGTCGATAACCGCGACGTCACCATCGGCGGCCTGGTATTTTTCATCCTGTTTTTCTGCGACGCTGCGCGATTTGCGGATGTTTTCCAATGCTGTGTCGACTTCTTTTTCGTCCAAATCTGCGGTTTTCTTGGTGACGGTAAATTTTTCCAGATCAATTGCAGGCAGTGTTGGCAAAATATCAAATTCCAGTGAATATTCTGCGTCTTTGCCAATTTCCCAGCCCGCCAAATCTGCACGGGGTGCGCCAGCCAGACGGATTTTTTTGTCTGCAATGTAATTATTTAGGTCTGCATTCATTAATTTATCAATTGCTTCGCCGTATGCAGATGCATTGTATTTCTGGCGCAGGATTGATAATGGAATTTTGCCGGCACGGAATCCAGGCATTTTTGCCTTTTTCCCATGTTCCAGCAAGATTTCATCGGCCGCCGACTGTAAGTCAGCCGCAGATAGTTTTCCCGATACGGAATAGTGTAAATCTTTGATTTTCTCTTTTGTAAACATGAATTTCCCCTATTAAAGTAGAATTGCCGTGTGATTATACACGCTTTTTCGATGAAAGCAATAACAAAATCCCTTGGGGGCTAGCTAAAAATAAATAATGCAGTTATATAGCACGGGGCGTTTTTGTGTTTTGCCCTGCCCCCCATGATGATGTATTTGTTGGGTGCGTCGGGTGATGGTGTTGCATGTCCGAATCGTCGTCAAAAAAAATTTTTTGTGATATGGGGATTTTTTGCTTGTGCAATACCGCTGGTTTTTTCTAAGATGTAGGTGTAAGAGAAAAAGAAAGTGAGAAGAATGTCAAGATTTCTGCGCCTTTGCGCGTTTTTATCCGTAGTGTTTTTTTCAACCAATGTGTTTGCGGCGGGGTATGTGTGTTCACCGTTACAAAAATATACGTCATGTAAACCAGGCTATTATATGACCTATAATGGTAATCCTGATTCATCGCCAAAGTTTGGTAACAAATGTACAATATGTCCGGCGGGATCATACTGTCCGGGCGGAATAAACCCTGCAAAAGCGTGTGTGGCGGGAACGTATGCAGAGGGTACAGGAAATGCGGAATGTACCCTGTGTTCGGCTGGGCAGACCACCAGTGGTGCCGGTACGACCAGTAAGGCCAGTTGTGTGTCCTGTGCCAATAATAACGGTTATGTAAATGCGTGGGTGAATCCGACATGGAATTCGTCTACGAATACTGTAACTAATTTGTGTAAGGTCAGTAATTGTAAGTCCGGGTCATCTTATTCGTCTTTGAATGGACGTGGGTATTCCGGATCATGTACCGCATGTGCAGATGGCAGGTATATGTCGAGCAGAGCTCATACAAATACATCATGTACGGCGTGTACGTCTGAGAATGGGTGGACGGCGCACACAACTATCGAGGGTGCGACAGCGGGACGACATTGTTATTTGACACAAACACCTGCGAATTGTAGCAGTGGTGTGCTTAAGCGTACTGCGGTTAGTCAATCAAGCACAAACATCATATATTCAGATCCGCAGGTGGTCGAAGCTTTGGCGGCCAAATCGGGGGCTTATGTGGATGGTAATGTATGTTCGAACTGTCCGGCGGGGTCGTTCTGTCCGGGTGGAACGGATGAACCGACAGAGTGCGCGTTGGGGTCATATAGTACGGGGGGGACCGCAACTTGTACCGCATGTTCGGCTGGGCAGACCACCAATGGCACAGGTCAGACCAGTTGTGAAGTGGATTGTGAAAATAAAAACGATTATGTAAATAGGTGGATGAATCCATCATGGAATTCGTCTACGAATACTGTAACTAATTTATGTACGGTCAGTGCTTGTAAGGCTGGGTCGTCTCATTCAACGCTGAATGGGCGTGGATATTCCAGATCATGTACCGCATGTGCAGATGGTAAGTATATGTCGAGCGATAACCATAGATACACGTCATGTACGGCGTGTACACCTGAAACTGGATGGACAGCGAAAACAGGTGGAACGGGTGCGACAACGGGACAAAGTTGTTATTTGACACAAACACCTGCGAATTGTTGTGGTGGTTTGGTTAAGCGTGCCGCAGTTAGCCTTTCGGGTACAACCATTGTTTATTTGGCAGAATCACAACTGGATACAAATAATCCCTTGACGGCCAGTCCTAGTTATTATGTAGACGGTACTGCATGTACGATATGTACGGCGGGAAACTATTGTCCAGGTGGCACGACATCCCCACAGGCATGTCCAACGAATTGGACGTCTTATGCGGGTATAAGTTCACAGGATGACTGTCATAGTACAATTAACTTAGACCCAACAACGGGTGGGACAGTTACTGTGGACAGCAATGGTACGACGCAGATATACGCCAAATATAATGGAACATTTTATTTGGATGCGGAATTTGCCAACCCTATGACGACGTCACAAAATCCAATCACGACACCAACAGCAAATGGATGGGCGTTTAATGGATATGCGGGTACGACCTCTGATTGTAAATCGGGAACGCGTTATATTAACTCGAATGGTTATAAGGGTTCGAGTTTGTGGAGCAAAAACCTGAAAATGGTTGCGTGTTGGAATGCAGCAGATATGACATGCGTGGCGGGGAAATATTATAATGGCACGTCCAAGGCGTGTACGCAGTGCGAGGCTGGATACTATTGCGCGGGTGGTGGATTTACGAATAATGGTACAACCCAGGGCAGAACCGTTTGTGCAAATGGATATTATTCAAATGCCGGCGCCAGTACGTGCAGTGCATGTGCAAATTTGGGTTCAACGGCATCAACCAATGGAACGAATTATCAGACAAATATACGTTATACCAACAGTGGTACAACCGCGGACGATCACGCAGGCACCGCGTCTTGTAAGATAACATGTCCGGCGGGGTCATTGGTGGTTACACGAAATGCGCTGTGTTCCAGTATTTCGTCCAGTTACTATACAGGGGCGGTTGGTAAACATGGCAGTACCTCGAATGCGGCAACAAATGACTATTACAAGTTGGGTTGGTATGTTGGTGAAAACACATGGTCGTATGGTGATGCATTGGAACTGCGTCTGAATAACGGTGGCGATTATGTTATTAAATTCTGTGAAGATTTGCCTGTGACGACTCCGACATATGCCCAGGCTGCGCCGACAAATACAAATTACCCAAGTTTCAAGGCGGACTGGACTGTTTACTCGCTTGATGCGCATTCTGGTAAATCTGCGTGTAAGGTAACGATTTCTGGGGGACCAATGATGGTCGGGGTACAGACGGGCAGCAGCACATTCGCCATAAACAGAACATTACAATCATGTGTGGCGGGGTCATATTGTCCGGGTGGGACGTTTGGATACCCAGAAACAGTGACAACGAC
>JAFNYG010000013.1 GCA_017383325.1 Alphaproteobacteria bacterium
GAAATAACACCGCCAGCGGACAATGTGATAGAAGACAATACACCAGAAGAAATAACACCGCCAGCGGACAATGTGATAGAAGACAATACACCAGAAGAAATAACACCGCCAGCGGATAATGTGATAGAAGACAATAGACCAGTGGAAGTAACACCGCCAGTTGGCGCTGTTTCCGAGGGTGATGCTGAAACACAAATAGCCGATACTAAGCGTGGTTTTTTTGGCAATTGCAAAGACATTACATATAAAATCATGCAAAGTGTGTATCACGGATTGCAAAAAATTCAGCAAGGGGTACATAACATGAAAAAACAAAGAATCATAAATAAAAATGAACGCGCAATCGAACGCACAAGAGGAGTTAAATCGCTAAAGGATGAATATGGCGATATGTCCATTGATGAAATCAATGAAATCACATTAAAGGATGCGGCGGCACTAGCAAACCAAAATGACCAGCTGAAAAAGCGTTTAGGTGAAAAACGTTTGAAATTGGCGGCTGAACTGGACATGGCAGACGCTCAACAAAAACACGAAATCAACCAACGGCTAAGACAATTGGACGCGTTAGCACAAGAAGTTGCGGCGTTCGATGCAATGGGCGGAAAAGACGCGATGGAAAATCGTATGCAATTGGCCAAGTTGGAAAACAAATTAAAATTAATTGAAGAGCGAGGTGAAATAGATCTGGATGTAGCGCGTGCAAAAGGCAAAAATCGAGTTAACAGCGTTGCGGCAGACGGTCGCATTTCACGCTTCAGAAGGGCCGGACAAGCCGTATCCGGATTTGTACGAGGACTGGGGGACAAAACAAAGGACGATGTTACATCGGCCAGCAATGCCGCCAAAATAGCAAAAAAGCAGCTGGCAAAAGCAAAAACAACCGGTGCCAAGAAAGTATGGGAAAACGCGGCGAAAAATCTGGCTAAACTTATGAATAGTCACGAATATACAGAAGAACAAAAAGCACAAATCGCAGAGCAACTGATCCAAGAAAGTTTGCGGCAGGCAGAAAGCGCCAAGTAAGTACGCGCAAAAAAACAAAAACCGCCCTGTTGGACGGTTTTTAAAATTTTCGCTGGCGAGACTGCGCGTAAATTTGTAGTTGCGCGAACAGAACTGCGTTCGTTCTTGCATACAAATTTTGGTGCGAGCAAAGTACTTCGGGGACCAAGCCCCCCTCGCCTCGCAACGAGCCCCCTTGCACGACAAAATCAAAAAACCGCCCTGACGGACGGTTTTTAAAATTTTGGTGCGAGCAAAGGGGCTCGAACCCTCGACCTCAACCTTGGCAAGGTTGCGCTCTAGCCAACTGAGCTACGCTCGCATTGCGTGAACTATATTGACATATTTTTTTCGCAATTGCAAGTGTTATTTTAAATATTTTTATTCTAATACCTGATTTTGCAATTCAATCAGCCGTTTACACCCGGTTTCTGCCATTTGCATCAGTTCGTTTAACTGTGACGCATCAAACGGATGCTGTTCGCCGGTTGCCTGAATCTCTATAAAACGGCCATCGCCAGACATAACAAAATTTGAATCCATTTCAGCAGCACAATCTTCTTGGTAATCTAAATCCAGGACCAAGTCGCCCTGCCACAAGCCAGCCGATACAGCCGCCACATTTTCAGAAATCGGGTTTTCTTTTATCCGCCCCTGGGTCATCAACCAACGTGTCGCCAACGCCAATGCAACATAGCCACCTGTGATACTGGCACAACGTGTGCCGCCATCGCCCTGAATCACATCACAATCAATTGTGATTGTATGACGCCCCAACTTTTCCATGTCAACAACACTGCGCAACGACCGACCAATCAGTCGCGATATTTCAATGGAACGATTGTCACGCCCCATCGCGTCGTGCGATTTACGCGTTTCATTGGCGCGTGGCAACATTGAGTATTCGGCTGTGACCCAGCCACCCGGCTTGTTCTGCATGCGTTTCCAGGTTGGCTGATTAAAATCAACCGATGCAGTACACAAAACATGGGTACCCCCCATTTTTATCAGGCACGATCCTTCGGCCCATTTGTTCACGCCAGTTTCCATTGATACTGGACGCATCTGATTGTTTTTACGCAGTGATGGACGTAACATAAGAAATCCTTTTATCTGTGTTATATATGATATGATGTGATGTTATATTACAGAACCATAAAAAACAAATAAAAATAAAATGCCCACAAGGGCATTTGATTTTTATGGCGGATGGTGAGGGATTGTAATTCCCATGCGCGCAAGACGCATGGGCCCCTTTCGCCTGCGGCTCGAACCCCACGCAACTGCGTTGCTGTATCGGGGGTTCTCATCCAACCACGCGCAACAAAAAAATAAAATGCCCACAAGGGCATTTGATTTTTATGGCGGATGGTGAGGGATTCGAACCCCCGGTGGAGTTGCCCCCACAACGGTTTTCAAGACCGCCGCATTCGACCGCTCTGCCAACCATCCTTTAACCTTTGTCCCGTCGGTCTCTCAACCTACGGTTTTGTTCGCTGCTCGTGCCTGACGGCACTGCTCACCACTCGTTAGCGCTCGGACCTGCTTCGCGCCTCGCTTACTCGTATGCAAGACCGCCGCATTCGACCGCTCTGCCAACCATCCTTTAATCTTTTAGGCATCAATTAAAGTCGACGGCGCTTATTGTACATTATTTTTTTCTTATTGCAAACATAAAAATTAATAAACCTGCAAAAAACATTATGCCGGACAGCAACTGTCCCATTGTTAATCCCCACGATGTCAAAAATCCAATCTGGGAATCTGGGGCGCGAAATAATTCGCAAAACATACGAAAAACCGCATAGCCCATACCCATGATTCCACCAAGTGCCCCGGGCCTGTTACGCAGATTTGTGTATTTATACAGGCAATACATTATGATAAATAACAATACGCCTTCGGTGGCGGCTTCGTACAATGGACTAGGATGACGTGGTATCGGTGTATCCCCTGTAAATACAACACCCCATGGAACATCTGTGGGACGTCCCATTACTTCGCGATTAATAAAATTGGCAATACGACCAAAAAACAGGCCGATTGGCGCAACAACCGCCAATATATCTAAAATTTTCCAGGCATTTATCCGCTGGGTACGCGCAAATAAAAATGTAGCAATAATCACGCCGGCCAGACCGCCATGAAAGCTCATCCCGCCATGCCAAACAGCGAATATTTCCAATGGATTTGATATAAAATAGCCCAGATTGTAAAACAGCACATACCCCAATCGCCCCCCAATAATTACGCCAATAATTATCGCGGTCAACAAATCATCCAGTTGCCGTTTCGACAAATCAAGTACGCCGCCCGATGCACGCATCAGACGGCGAAAAACATAATAACCGACAATAAACGCAGCAATATACGCCAGCGCATACCACCGTATATCAATCCCAAAAACAGAAATTGCCACAGGAGAAATTGCGCCCAGTGTTATCGCCACGAATGTACACCTTGGTTAACGGCAACGGGACAAAGTGCCCTTTATATTTGCCTGTATTTCTTTTAAGCGTTTCAAACGTGCTTCGTTTGGCACAGACAAGGATAACCAGCTCCTTGGCGCGGCGCAGAATGTTGA
>JAFNYG010000080.1 GCA_017383325.1 Alphaproteobacteria bacterium
ACCATATGAAATAACGATGACCATATCAGGTGAATAATTGTATTCGTTTATATTGGTATGAACCGTCAATCCGTTATTTTCAGCCCAGGTGTGTACCGGTGATGGGGTTAGTATCTTTTTACGGCCAGCTGGTTTTGGGGCACGTGTAAACACGGCCATAATTTCGTGGCCTGCATTTTTTATTGCGTCAAATATCGGAACAACAAATGCATTTGTTCCCATCAGAACTAATTTCATTTTTTGTACTTCTTTACTTTGCGCATAAGCATTTCGCGTCTGAGTGGCGAGAGATAATCGATAAACAGTTTACCGTCCAGGTGATCCGTTTCATGTTGAACGATTCGGGCAGGGGTGCCAGACATTTGGGCGGTTTTTTTGTCGCCTGATTCATCGGTCCATTCAACAATCACAGAATCAGGACGTGTGACGTTGGCAAATACAGGCAACCCATCGTTGCCCAGAACAGACAGGCAACCTTCTTCCATTGTGCAGGTTGTTGTGCCGTATGATATTATGCGTGGATTTATCATTTTGTATACTGTTTCTGAATCAGGGTCCATCATGACCAAAAAACGCGACAGTATTCCGACCTGGGGGGCGGCAAGACCAACCCCATTTTGGTCGCGCATCATTTTTACCATAGTGTCCATGGTCGATAACAGGTCAGGTGTTATGTTATCAACCGCGGTGCATTTTGTGCGTAAAACTAAATCGCCACAAAGTTTCATTTGCAACATATATAAAACCTCTTATAATAAATGATAGCAAAGGATTAGGAAATGACAACTTATATTTTTGTATTATTGGGGATTATCATTATTTTATTGCTTGCGATATTGATGCGGCGGCCGGTTGTGGATATTTCTGCGCTGCGTGAAGATAATGCACGGCTGCGCGAAAGATTGGCGGAACGCTTGGGGGCGTTAAGTCAAAATGCCGTTGAATTAAAAAATATTAGTGCCGATATTGCTAATTTTAAAAATGTATTGATGGGAAACAAACAGGCACGTGGCACATTTGGTGAACGGCAATTGGAAGATTTAGTTGCGGATATACTGCCGCCTGAATCGTACGAATTCCAACGTGTCCTGGCAACAAATGTTCGGCCAGATTGCATTATTAGATTGCCATATCCACCAGGTGATATGGTGATAGACAGTAAATTTCCGCTGGAAAGCTATAACAGGATGATGGCAGATAAAAATGACGGTATGGCGCGCAAGCAATTTGAATTGGATGTGCGAAAGCATGTGGATGCAATCGCAGAAAAATACATCATAACAGGCGTGACGGCCGAATCGGCAATGATGTTTATTGCGTCAGAGGCAATATTTGAAACGCTGCATTGCGAATTTCCGGAAACTGTTAATTATGCAGGACGGAAAAAGGTGTTTATTGTGTCGCCATCGACGTTGTGGGCGACGCTGAATACAATTCGGGCGGTTTTATCAGATATAAAAATAAAGCGTGTGGCGGCAAAAATAAAAAAAGAACTGGATGCATTATTGGTCGATTTAGGCAGATTGAATGACCGGGCAAATAACGTTGAAAAACATTTTACAATGGCGCAGACAGATATAGAACAATTGCAAATATCTGTGAATAAAATCGCGCCAAGGGCAGAAAAACTGCGTGAAATGGATTTTGGTGACGAGTAAAAAAACAGGGCGACTTTTGTTGCCCTGAAATCTATTTACCAAATATGAAAGATGTGTTTTTTGATAATTCTATGATTGTGTTGATGTTGTCGTCTGTTGATGTGCGCTGGCGCTTTTGTTTGCCACAGGTTTCGCACTTGTGTGTGATGATAAATCGGTCGCCGTCGGTTTCAACACCAATTGGTGCCATCATTCCACCACATGTTGCAGCACGGTCGCCAGGGTTGTTATCAACGTGTCGTGACCATAAACATTCAGGACAGTGGTTTGTATAGCCATTACCATGCACAACTGCGCCACAATGGGCGCAGTTAAAATCTTCGACAGTTTTTGTAAAGCCTTTCATTATATTCCCAGTGCGTTGCGGTACATTTGTGTTAATTCGTCCGCTTCGTCCAGTTCGTCTGGATCCAGTTTGCGCAGGCGTATCATTTGGCGGATGTATTTGGGATCAAAGCCAGCCGATTTCGCTTCGCTATAAATTTCTTTGATGTCGGCAGCAATCGCCGCAGTGTCTTCGTTTAATTTTTCAATGCGTTCAATAATGCTTAACAACTGTTGATTGTCGATTGCACCGTGGTTAGCTTGTTTCATTTTCTGTTTTCCCCTTGTTTCTTTATAACTTTTATGATATATCATAAATCGTAAAAATCAAGAAAACAAATTTAATGTACAGCTAAGGAATGATAATGAATAAGTTTACAAAGGTTACTGCATCCATCGGTCCAAAATGTGAAGATAGGGAAACTTTGACACGTATGATTAAGGCGGGGGTAAATATGTGTCGCTTGAATTTTAGTCATGATACAGGGGATGTGCAGGGACGTAAAATTGATTTGATACGTGAAATTTCAAACGAACTGAATATGCCTGTGGCAATAATGATTGACTTGCAGGGGCCAAAACACAGAATTGGAAATTTTGAAACCGAAGATAAGTATCCGTTGCAGATTGGACAAAAATTTACATTTGATACGCTGGCGGTGCCGGGAAATGCAACGCGTGTTCAGCTGCCAGATGCAGATGTGTTGGAATCTTTGAATGTTGGGGACCGTATTTTGCTGAATGATGGCAAGATTGAAATGAGGGTTGATTTCGCATCCCCTGAACGGGTGGACGCAACGGTTGTGCGCGGAAATGAAATTTGGTCACGCCGTGGATTTAATTTGCCAGATACTGAAATAAATACATCTGTTTTGACACCAAAAGATCGCGCAGACCTGGAATATGCAATTACAAAAAAACCTGATTATGTCGCGATTTCTTTTGTGCAAAAACCAGAAGACGTTGCCGAAGTGCGTGATTTTATTACGCAGCGCAGCGCGCATCCGATAAAAATTATCGCGAAAATCGAACGACCGAATGCGGTTGCGCGTATCACGGATATTGCCGCCGCCGCCGATGGTATAATGATTGCGCGTGGCGATTTAGCGGTAGAGGTGCCCTATGCAGAAGTGCCTGCAATTTCACGGCATATTATTCGCGAATGTCGCAAAATGAATAAACCTGTTATAGTTGCGACACAAATGTTGGGATCTATGGTAAACAGCGAATTCCCAACACGTGCAGAAATTACTGATGTGGCTAATACTGCATATTTGCGCGCTGATTCCACGATGACAAGTGAAGAAACAACAATAGGTATCAATCCTGTGAATGTGATTGAAACGATGTCTAATATATTGTCGCATGCAGATATGGATGCAATTGCAAATCCATTCGATTGGTCGCGTATTGAAAATATACCTGAAAATGATTGGTCGCGTTCGGTCGCGTCAATGGCTTATTTGAACAAGGCGTCGGCCATTGTTGTGTTTGCACGTGATACGACAGCGGCAATACAAATTTCGTGTCGTAAACCGGATATCCCGGTTATCGCAGTGTGTAACGAGGCGGTTGTCGCAAATCAGTTGTGTTTGGCGCGTGGCGTGTTCCCAATATATTGTCCGGAATTGTTTGGTATGCGCGATGCCTTTAATTGTGCGCGTCGATTTAACATTGGTATGGGTAAACTGGTTATAGTAGACGGAGATAACATCAGTTTACGTACGCTGGACTAGAGTTATTCAGTTTATAAATATAAAACAAAAACCACCGCAAGGGTGGTTTTAATTTTATGGTCGGAGTGACTGGGGTCCCTCGCGTGACAAAAAAAGAATTTTTTTTTGTTGCTGCGGGGCATTCGTTATCGCTCAAACGGCACGATGTTTGTTTTCGCGTACTCATTGTCGAACCTGCATTGTTGCACAATGTATGATATCGACCGTCGAACACCGGCATAAAACAAAAACCACCGCAAGGGTGGTTTTAATTTTATGGTCGGAGTGACTGGGTTCGAACCAGCGACCTCTACGTCCCGAACGTAGCGCTCTACCAGGCTGAGCTACACTCCGAAAGCGGTGCGTGAATTATGCGACCATTTTATTAAAAAATCAATGTAAATTTTTTACATTTTTTCTTGTAATTTGACAAATTGTGAACCATATTTATTCTGCCTAAGAAAAGGAATAAATATGTTTTTTAAACGATTTTTGAAACAGGACCGTTTTGATAATTATGATGATTATAGACAGAATGCGGTTCCGCGTGCCCCGGAAAATTTTAACTTTGCATATGATGTTGTCGATGTAATTGCAGATGAAAATCCGGATAAGTTGGCGTTATTGTGGGTAAATGATAGTGATGAAAAAAAACAGATTACATTTAAAATGTTGTCGCAGTGGTCAAATGCGGTTGCGAATTTTTTGGCGGAACGCGGTTTGAAAAAAGGGGATACGGTTCTGTTATTTATGCGTCGCAGATGGGAGTATTGGGTATTGATGATGGCTATGCATAAATTGGGAGTGATTCCAATTCCGTCGACAAATCAACTGAAGACCAAGGATATTGAGTATAGGTTAAAGGCGGCTGGTGCGGCGGCGATAATCGCATTTGACGATGGGATGATTTTAGGTGAAATAAAAAATGCGCTGGGGGACAGTCAGGGGGTGCAACTGATTGATTGTGCAGATATCGCACGTGCATGTGAAACGTATCCAAAAACATTTGACAGAATATCAAATGAAAATACAGATACTATGGTTGTTTATTTTACCAGTGGTACAACAGATATGCCAAAAATGGTGGCGCATAATTTTGCATATCCAATTGGGCATATAAATACAGCTGTGTTTTGGCAACGATTAAGGGATGATGATATTCATTTTACTTTGTCCGAATCTGGGTGGGCAAAGTGTTCGTGGGGTAAAATGTACGGGCAATGGTTGGCCGGGGCGACGGTATTCGTTTTTGATTTTAGTCGTATTTTTACGGCGCATGATTTGCTGAGTGCGATTAGCGAACATAAAATTACGTCTTTTTGTGCGCCACCAACTGCGTATAAAATGATGATACATGCAGATATGGGCAGGTATGATTTGTCTTCTTTGAAAAAGGCAGATGTTGCAGGTGAAGCCTTGAATCCAGAGGTGTATGAGCGTTTCTTGGAAAACACAGGTGTAAAATTGCGTGAAGGATTTGGGCAGACCGAAACCTGTGTCATGATATTTACAAATGAATGGATTGAACCAAAGCCAGGCGCCATGGGAAAGCCGGCAGCAGGCTGGGATGTGCGCCTGTTGGACGAGCGGGGACGTGTGGTTACTGATGTCAACACAGTTGGTGAAATTTGTGTCTGGGTAAAAGATGAAAAGCCGTGTGGATTGTTCCAGGGCTATCATAAAAATGAAAAACAGACAAATGCGGTTTATCGTGATGGAATTTATCATACAGGTGATATGGCGTATTTCGATGCAGATGGATATTTTTGGTTCGTAGGTCGAAATGATGATTTGATTAAAACCAGTGGTTATCGTGTCAGTCCGTTCGAAGTCGAATCGGTTTTGCTGGAACATCCGGCCGTACGCGAAGTTGCGGTGACAGGTATCCCAGATCCAGGACGCGGCCAGGCGGTTAAGGCGACAATTGTATTGAGTAAATATTTTCAGCAGACAGATGCTTTGGTACGGCAGTTGCAGGATTATGCAAAATCGCGGTCTGCGCACTATAAGGCGCCACGTGTGATTGAATTTGTGGATACTTTGCCGATGACAATCAGTGGTAAGATACGGCGTGCTTTGATCCGTACGTTGGATAGTGCCAAAGAATCAATTGTTGATCCAATTAAAAGTACAATTGGTTTGGGTGAAGAAAAATAACAAAGCCTGCCGAATGGCAGGTTTTTTTTGAATTCGTTCCTGTTTATATGTCCCTTTATATCTTCTAAAATGTAAATACGAAAGAGGAGAGGGTGTATGAAAAAAATAATTATTTTTTCGGGTGCGCTGGTTTGTTTTGTGTCGGTGGCAAATGCGGCAAATGTAATTAATGGTAATCCAATGTACAGTCCGGCGCAGGGACGGTTCTATAACTTGTTTACTCCAATTGAAATGAATTCGGAGTTCGACAGGTTTGTAATGGCCGATGAATTTGGATATGGAATTACAGACCGGTTGGTCGCAATGGTTCAGACAGCGGGGGCGTACGATTCGTCGGACAATCCAGAATTTGGAAAATGGGCGTGGAATCATTTGCAGGTGGGGCTGGATTGGACGGTGGCGGATGATGGCGAGTGTCAGGCCGATATTTATGGGCGCGCCATGCAGGTATATGACACGCGTCAGCATCTGGAAACGATTGCGTACAATTGGACGCTTGGTGCACAGGTGGGACGTGTGACAGATGATTGGACGGTTGCCGGTGTGGTGGAAGTAGACTATTTGAATGATGATGTTGACTATAAAAACGCAGATGCCTGGGCGATGACGGTCGGTATTCAGGGGCAGTACATTGTGAATGATAGGTGGAATTGGATTGGTGAGTTGATGTTCGATTTCGATTTGTTTGATGAGTATTATGATGGTGAACAGTTGTGGTTGAAAATAGGGGCGAATTATAATTTAGACGAAACAAAGTATATCGGGTTGTACGCAGCCAAGGATATAGTGCACAGTTTTGAGCATAGTCCTGCGACAATAGGTATAATTTTTGGAATAGATTTTTAATTTTTGTTCGCCGGCAGGCGGACTTTTTTATTTGTTTGCACAAATGCTAATTTTTGTCATTTTGCAGTTTTTTGTAAAATCCTGATTTTGTGGGGTTTTCAAGCGTGTTTTTTATGTTTTTTTCCTAGATTTTCCTTGACAATTTTGGGGGGTGTGGTTATAGTAAGTTCGCTTTCTGTGTAAACAAGGAAAGCAAAGAATACATAAAAACCGCTTATGTTTACAGATTTATAATCCGGCTAAGTCGTTGAAATAAGTCTGAATGGGCGGCTTTTGTGCAGAGTAAAATAGGTAGAAAAAAACAAAGAGATTTTGAATGCCAACAGTAAACCAACTGATTCGGAAACCTCGTAAAAAAGTCGCGGTGAAAAGCACAGCGCCTGACATGATGGAAAACCCACAGAAACGTGGTGTTTGCACGCGTGTTTATACGACAACACCGAAAAAACCTAACTCGGCGCAGCGTAAGGTTGCCCGTGTAAAACTGGCAAACGGCCGTGAAGTAACAGCATATATCCCTGGTGAAGGTCATAACCTGCAGGAACACAGCGT
>JAFNYG010000081.1 GCA_017383325.1 Alphaproteobacteria bacterium
GATGGAAAATCCAGTCATATCCCATTTACCGCCAATTGTTCCACCTAAATCCATATCAAAATCATATGAACTCATATTATACGAAAAATCTGTATGCGACCCAAACATACCGCCCAACGGCTGATAGAACGGATGTGCCAAGAAATATTTACGACGCATTTTGTTCACAATTTTTTCAGAACGCGTTGTGCGCTGTGTTGTTTTTGTTGCACGCGCCGACGAAGAATTTGCCCCTTCGTACTGTTTATACAGCGCACTGCGATTTTGTGGTTTTGTGTAATACAAATCACCCGCATCTTTGACCTCATACGTCTTGGTCAGTGTACGCGTCTGATATTTTTCATAGTTAACTTTTTCACGTGTACGTGTGGCCGGCGCACTTGATAAATCTGCACTGGACCCTGCACGCGCCCCCCAATTTGTTGCAGCGTCTGCACTAACCGCCCCCAGCGCCACCAACACACCAAAAATAACAGATAACGATTTTTTCATAATAAACAACTCCTTTTAAAGTGAATTATACCATAATTCAATCATACAAAAAAGAACAAAAAAAACCTATACAACATTAATAAAACAAGAAACCTGCACAAACAAAGTTCATGCAGGTCTATATTTTACTTCTTCTTAGTTGCCGCTTTTTTTCGCACAACCTTCTTATCAGACTTTTCCGACGTCTTTGTTTTTTGTGTTTTCAGCTCTTTCTTAAACACATTTAGCCCATCAGCCAAATTTTTCATCATACCTGGAATTTTGTTATGCCCGAACAGTATAACTACCAACACAACAACGACCAGGATTTCCGCCCATCCAAAACGTCCAAACATCTTTTTATCCCCTTATTAATTATTTTGCAACATAACAATCCAGTCCATCAGATTTCGCATTGCGACAGAACCCATTTGCATCTGCAGCTGTCTTAAACGCGACACGCAAACGATATGTTGTTTTACCAT
The DNA here is from genome assembly GCA_017383325.1 of Alphaproteobacteria bacterium. Next base: position 957 of record JAFNYG010000081.1, read on the forward strand.
CCTTTAATTGCGCCGCCAAGATAACAAACTGATGTCCTTCGAACAAACTCTTGTGTGCATTTTGAATCTGACGCTGGGCACTTTCGGCCAACGCACGTGTACTATATGATCCGAACTGCACATACCATGCACCCGCCACAGGCTTTGCCACTGGTTTTGTTGCGGCCGGCTTGGTTGCAGGTTTTGCAACTTTTTTTGCCGCAGGTTTTGCCGCCGGGGCCTTTGCTGGCGCCGCCACAGGCTGTGGTTTAGCGACTGGTTTTTCCTCTGCCACAGGATTAAATTTCACTTCCTTGCGTTCTTCGACGACACGCACCGGCACACCGGCAGTTGGAACAACTGGCTGTGGTTGTACATTTACTGGCGCCACGACCGGCTGTGGTTGCGGTTGCGCAGGCTGTGTTTGCACCTGTACAGGTTGTGGCTGTGCCTGAACCGGATCGACTGGTGGCATTACATTCATATCCACCGGTTGTCCTGCGTCTGCCTCTACCACTGGGGCATCCAGATCCACCTCTATCGTGGACGAAGAATCATCCCCAATTGCACGAATGATGACATACGTTGCCAACACGATAACAACCAACCCCACCCCCAACAACAGCCACGGTTTTTTCGGGCGTGGCGCTGCGAACGGCGTCGCATCTGGCAATGTATCCATTGCACCATTATCGTCTAAATCCAGTAAATCCAAATTATTATCATCATTCATGATAAAATCCCCCTCTTGTTCATTATGGACATTATATCATAAAATACGCCAAAGACAAAATGTCTTTGGCATAATTTTTTACTTTGGCATATTTCCAAAGTTTGGTGGCACAATCAGCTTTTGATTTTGTTCAACAATTGGTTCCACCTCGCACTTTTTTGCGCACGCCGCCACAACGCATGGCAACGCCATCACCGCCAACAACAACATAGTTTTTCTCATATTCTATCCCCCTTGACTTACAACGGCATTTTCACACTATTTTTCATCATTTCGACGAAATCCGCCATTGGCACAGATTCCTGTTTTTCCACACCCAACCGACGCAACGTGACATTTTTTTCTGCCATTTCTTTTTCACCAACAACTGCGATGATTGGCGTTTTTGCCAACGACAGTTCACGGATTTTATAGTTTACTTTTTCATCCCTTAAATCGGCACGTGCATTAACGCCGGCCGCCCGCAACGCCGCCACAACTTCGTTTGCATATTCTGCATGCTTTTGCGAAATTGGCGTCACCACAACAGGCTCTGGCGACAACCACAGTGGCAAATTACCACCTGTTGATTCCAGCAAGATTCCCATAAACCGTTCAATCGACCCCAACATTGCACGATGCAACATAATCGGGCGATGCTTTTCACCATCTTCGCCAACATAAGACAAATCAAATCGTTCTGGCAAATTCATATCCAATTGCACGGTGCCACACTGCCACACACGCCCCATTGAATCACGCAGATAGTTATCGATTTTCGGCCCATAGAACGCTGCATCACCTTCGGCAATTTCATATTCGATACCATTTGCATCCAGCGCATGTTTCAAAGCCCCCTCGGCCTTGTCCCAGATTTCGTCAGACCCGATACGGAACTCAGATTCCTTGCGCGTGGCTAATTTCATGGTAATTTTATCGAATCCAAACTTGCCATAAATATCCTTGATAAATCGCAGAATTTTAACAACTTCTTCCTCTAACTGCTCTTCGGTACAGAAAATATGCGCATCGTCCTGGGTAAATTCGCGTACACGCATCAGGCCCGATAAACCACCTGCCGCCTCATAGCGATGCACCTTGCCAAATTCCGCCATATACAGTGGCAAATCCTTATACGAACGAAGCCCATGCCCAAACACCAACATTCCACCCGGACACGACATAGGCTTAATACAGAACACCTTGCCATCCTGGGTTTTCCCTGAATAGTTGTGTTCCCCATACTTTGCCCAATGGCCTGACCGTTCCCACAAACACCTGTCCATAACGGCCGGCGTTGAAATTTCTTGGTATCCTGCTAATTCCTGACGATGACGTACATATTCAATCAGCCGACGATAAATTTTGTACCCCTTGTCGTGCCAGAACACCGACCCCGGCGCATATTCAGGTTCGAAATGGAACAAATCCATATCCTTGCCCAGTTTACGATTATCACGCGCGGCGGCTTCTTCCTGCATTTTCAGAAAATTATCCAATTCTTCCTTGCTGGCGAACGCATCGACATAGATACGTTGTAACATTTTATTTTTCGCATCCCCCTTCCAGTACGCACCGGCCACACTGCGAATTTTAAACGCGTCTCGTGGCAAATCCTTGGAACTTTCCACATGTGGTCCACGACACAAATCCGTAAAATCACGGAAAGTATAGATTGACAATGCCTCGCCCGCGGCATCATATTCATTCAACCATTCCATTTTATATGGCTGGTCGGCAAAGATTTCTTTGGCCGCGTCCAGGGATACAATTTTCTGTTCAAAGCGTCCATTTGATTTAATCAAATCCCGCATTTCTTTTTCAATTTTTGCAAAATCTTCTTCGGAAAAACGATATTCTGTATCAAAATCATAATAGAACCCATTTTCAATCGCGGGACCCCCTGCGAATTTAACATCTGGGTGTAATTTTTTCACCGCTGTCGCCATAACGTGTGCCAACGAATGACGCATTAATTCAATATCATATGCCATAATAAATGCCTTTTATATTTTTTAAATTTGATTAACTGTTTGATTATAAGAATTTGTGCCACGCACCGCAATAGAATTTATACCCCCAACGGGGTTGTAGTAGTTGTTGTAAAAAACAAACCAAACATTTTCATAAAGGTAATGTTATTCCTTTATATATAAAAAGTCAAGCCCCTTGCACCTGAAACAGAATAAACAAAAATGTTTTAAAACAAAACCGACAACGCAGTGTACAGAAGCTACATAAGTTGTCGGTTTTGTTTTTAGATGAATTATTTTTGTTTATTCTGCGGCGGTAAAGACCTTCTGCACATCATCATTCGCATCCAGCGCATCCACCAACTTCTCTAACTTCGCATACGCTTCGTCATCCAAATCCATTGGCATATTTGGCAACCAGGTCAATTCGGCCTGTTCTGGTTCACCCAGTTTGTCCGCCAAATATTTTTGCGCATTCACAAAATCTTCTGGTTTGGTTGTGATGATAAAGCCTTCTTCGGACGTTTCCAGATTATCAGCATTGGCCTCCATAATAATTTCCATCATTTCATCTTCGGTTTTACCGATGGATGCGGGATACATAATCTGACCTGCGCGTGTAAACATGAACACAACAGAACCTTCTTCGCCCATATTTCCGCCATTTTTACCAAAGATGTTGCGAATTTCCGGCACAGTACGACGTGGATTATCGGTCAACGCCTCTACAATCACTGGCACGGCACCTGGCCCATACCCCTCGTAACGCACCGCTTCGTAATTTTCAGTATTCGCCCCCGATGCCTTGTCAATTGCGCGTTTAATATTGTCGTTCGGCATAGACGCCTTGCGCGCGGTCAGAATTGCCAAACGCAGACGCGGATTGTTATCTGGGTTTTTATCACCCAACTTGGCCGCCATGGTAATTTCACGCGCCAGTTTTGTGAACAGCCCACTGCGTGCTGCGTCGGCCGCGCCTTTTTTATGCTGAATATTATGCCATTTACTGTGTCCACTCATATTTGACCTTTTTATTTATTTAGATTAAAATTACCCCAAAAGGATAACAAATGATTGGCAAATTGCAAGGCATAGTTGACTATATCGGCGACGGATTTGTAATTTTATTGGTGAACGGTGTGGGGTACAAAGTATTCACCGCCGAATACCTGACGCACAAAAGCACGGCCGAACTGTGGATTGAAACAGTTGTACGCGAAGATTCCATCCGCCTGTTTGGCTTTACGACATTAAACAACCAAAACCTGTTTAACATGTTAACGGCGGTATCCGGTGTCGGTCCTAAGGTTGCATTGGCAATACTGGGGACAATAAATTCTGATACATTAATGTCTGCGATTGCAACAGGTGACGCCAAAACAATTGCGACGGCCCCAGGGGTCGGCAAAAAAATGGCTGAAAAAATCATTGTTGAATTAAAGAATAAAATCGGCGGCGCGTCGGCAACATTGTTTACACCAGATACCGGCACAACCACATCTGCATCATCTGCCCTGCCCGATTTATTGATGGCACTGGAATCATTGGGATATCGCCGTCTGGATATCATCGAAATGGCGCAAAAACTAGTAAACCAGAATCCAACCGCCGACGTATCCAAATTGGTTCCCATGGCATTAAAAGAAATCAGCGGAAATAAATAATATGAATAACGACACAATTTTTGCACTATCATCTGGCCACGGAAAATCCGGCGTTGCGGTAATTCGTATATCGGGTGACAATTTACGCGACACTTTTTCCAAATTCATAAACAAATCAGAATTCCCCTCCCGCCACGCATACTTTTGTAATTTACGTGACGCCGCGGGCGAACTGTTGGACCAATGTTTGGCAATCTATTTCCCTGCCCCACACAGTTTTACCGGCACAGATGTTATTGAGCTGCACACACACGGCGCGCCGGCAACAATTAATGCAGTATTTGAATTCTTAAAAACCCTGGGCATGCGCATGGCGACCCCAGGCGAATTTTCGCGTCGCGCATTTTATAACAACAAAATGGACCTGGCGGATGTTGATGGCCTGGCGGCATTGCTGGACGCACAAACGGATGTCCAGCGTAAACATGCACTAAAATCAATGTTGGGCCGTGACAGCGAAATTTACAGCACCTGGCGCGATCAAATGGTTGAAATATCGGCCTATGCGGCGGCAATCCTGGATTACAGTTCCGACGACCTGCCCGTAAATATTGGCGACAAAATTCATGACCGCACCCGAAAGTTATACAATGAAATCGACACAGCCCTGCGTGGTTATAAAACCAGTCGCGCAATTCGTGGCGGTATAAATGTCGCATTGGTTGGCGAAACAAATGTCGGCAAATCATCAATCTTTAATTATCTGGCGGGGTCGAACCGCGCAATTGTGTCCGACATTGCGGGCACCACACGTGATGTCGTATCAATTAACCTGGACATCGACGGATTTTTAATCAACCTGTCTGACACGGCGGGCATTCGCGAAACCAATGACATAATTGAATCAATCGGCATTGAACGTACAAAATCTGAAATCGAAAATGCGGACATTATAATTCACGTCTATACGCCGGATTCCGCCGCATACAGCGATTCAGACAACAATGAAATTATCGTAATTAACAAATCTGACACATCCGATTTACGCGCGCACACAAACGCAATTTATACGTCTGCCACCACAGGCGACGGCATGGAAATTCTGACTGATACACTGCGCAAAAAAATTCATGAAATTATGGATGGTGCCGAAGATAAACTAACCCTGAACGCGCGCACAAAATCATTACTGGAATCCGCGCACGACGATTTATCATGCGCCATGCACGCAGGTACAAATTTTGACATATTTGCCGAACACACCCGCCGTGCCGCCGACGCAATTGGAAAAATTTTGGGAACAATTACAACTGCCGAAGTATTGGACAAAACATTCGGTCAATTGTGCCTGGGCAAATAATCGCACTTAAAAAGCCTCAGTCTTTTACCCGCGCCAGATCATCATAGTTTTTATACTTTTGATCATTTGTTTCACGATATTCATAGGCGGCACCACCGGCCGAATACATATTAAACAAATCTGTTGTTTTTTCCACGGCTGTACGCATCATTTCTGCGGTTTTTTCAGAATCGTATTCTATTACACGCACATCATTATTACGCAACTGCAAAAACCGCATAATTGGCGCACGCGACTGCACACTTGTTTTTATCGGAAACCCACCCTGTTGCAGGATATAGGCCTCTAACGGCAACTGTGGCATATTTCCTTGCGCTAATTGACTTTTTGTTGGGGCGGCGCCCGTCTTGACATCCATCACGCCACCATCCCAAATACGATCGGCACGCGCACGAACATTACGCCCTGCAATTTTTACACAGCCCCCAATTTCCGCATATGCGTTTTCGACACTTGCCAATTCATTTGCTATAACAGGCGCGATTTCCACAAATCGCTTGTGCCAGAAATGAAATATAACGCTGCCCGCCCCCAGTCTTTCCAATGCCCGCCGATCCATTTCTGCAACCAACACATCTGGGCGCAAATCGACTGCATGCTCAATCACGTCATGAACCAGATTTCCAAAATCGCGTGCATCTACCCCAACCCAGTAATCATCCAACACACGCAACCGCAGAATATGTCGCACATAGAATGAATACGGATTGTGAATCAAATGTTCCAATTCTGTCACATACACATCAGACCAATCCGCAGGTGGCATTGGTGCCGAATAATCCAGGGGCCTGTGCGGTACCTTGTCACGCGCCAAAACCGTCCCCAACACATCTGTATCTAAATTAAACCTTCCGCGCCTTGCAATTACGCGTGACAGGAAACGTGATTCTGCGGTTTGAACGCCACCAGCAACCCCTGACCGCAACCAATAGACACATTTTCCACATGACAAATTCATAAAATCCAATGCCTGCAACGACACCTTGCGATTGGGGGATGGCAATCCAATTTTTTCTGCACTTGCCCGTGGCAACCATGCATTTTCATATCCGCGCGACGGGAACATCCCTTCGTTCAGGCCGGTTAAAATTACCACATCTGCCGTCTGCATTCGCGATTCGATTGTCCCCAGTACAACAACCTGGGCATCGTCACGCATTTCCCCACGCACAGACACGCCCCCCAACGCATCTGCAACGAACGCGCGCGCATCCGCCATGCTTAATTTTATTTGCGCCAAATTCAGTGCATTTGACACATCGCGCAATGCGCGCCAAATCTGAATTGCCCCCGCATCATCTGTTGCAAACTGGGGCTGAAAATTCGTCATATAAAGATCGACAATTGCTGCAATCGTATTAAATAAATCATTATTATTTTCTGCATAGATTTTATCGAACACATCCGACTTTTCTTCAATCCATGCATCCAGCAAATTTAGAATCGCACGCCCCGGCGCAGTCATCCCCCCAGGCACGCCCCCTGAAAAATCTGCCACAATTCCACGATTTTTCAGTGCCGATGCAATACGTTGATTTCCCGCGGCATCTGGCGTAATAACTAAAACCGATTTTTTTTCTGCGATTGCGCGCGTGGCGATTTCTGCGACAACATCTGCCTCGACCGATTCGCGCGGGACAGTAATTAAATTGCAATTTGACAAATCGGCATCGACATCCTGCGCCACACAATCGTTTCCAAATGCATAGTTCATAAAGTCTATCCCAGACCCACCAACATCAATCGGGCGAACATCACACGCATTCATCCCTAATCGCAACAGAAATTTATATTCTGCATTATACGGATTTGTATCCAACGCAAAGTCATCTGCGCGCCCATCGATTTTTCCCGATAAAATAATCCGTCCATGTGGCGCATGTGCCACCGCCACCATCAGATCTGCGGTTGCAGGCACACTGGCGGTTGATGCACACACAACCACCAACTTGTATTTATCTAACTGATTTATCCATGCGCGTATATCACGATTTCTGGCCGCCACAGATGTTATTCTGCCGTTTGCGTATTTATCCATAAATGACGACAAAATCGATAAAATCTTTGCTTTATTCTGGAAATGCGTTGCATATTTATCATCGACCAACGCCCCCCAGTCAACATCTGCCGCATCAACACCTTCGTTTTCCAGATAATCCTGCATACGAACCAAATCATGTGCCACCGTTAACGCCGTTGATAAATTACCAACATTTGCATCTGCCGCCAACAATCGCGCCAATATCACAACCCGTTCAACATTTGAAATAACATCCGGCGCAGATTCTGTATCCACGCCATCATCACCATCGTCATCCACACCTTCGCCCAGCGCAACTAATTTTGGCAAAATGGCCACACCGCCAGATTTTTCTGCAATCATTTTTTCAACGGTTCTAACCGCACGTCGACTGGGCAGAAATATCAGCATATCCGCCACATCTGCCCCCGACTGTTTCATCAGCCCCCACAGCGCATCTGTCACCCGCGCAGGATTTGTTGCATAAAAAATATTGTTATTTAATCCCAAGTGTTTGCCTTATTGCGTCCAATCCTGTCTTTTTTTCCGCCGATGTTTGCAGTATTTCAGGCACCATTGCACCATGATTCGTATGCACGATTTCTGTTTGTTTTACCTCGCGCACTTTCTTATCTTTTTTTGTATAAACAATTTGATACGCAATTGCATTTGCGTCACAGAAATCCATCAAATCCAGATCCGCATCTTTCGCACCAATACGCGAATCAATCAATATAAACAATCGCTTTAATTGACGTCGTGTTAACAAATACTCCTCTAATCGTTTCAGCCATCGCATGGCATCAACCTTTGACACACGTGCATATCCATAACCTGGCAAATCAACAATCATAACCCTGTCATCCAGGTTAAATAAATTCAGACTTTGCGTCCGCCCTGGCGTATTAGATGTACGCGCAATCGGCGCCCCAACCACCGCATTAATCAGCGAAGATTTTCCCACATTACTGCGCCCAATAAACGCATACTCTGCGAAATGCGTATTCGGCAGGGATTTAACAGTTTCAAAACTGCCCACAAATTTAATCATTCCCGTCCCCTTTTTCCAACAAACGTTTATAGGCCTCTTTCTTAGAAATCCCTGTACGTGCCGCCAAATCAGCCGCTGCCGACTTCATAGACGTGGCGGCAATATCGTTCACAATTTCTGAAATCTGCGCATCTGTCATCTTTATTTCCGGACGTGGCGCAACCACAATAACAATTTCCCCACGTGGTGGCGCAATCCCCATCAATTCTGCTGGATATCCAATTATCGCCTCTTCATGAATTTTTGTAATTTCACGCACAATTGCAATTTTACGTTCTGGCATAACACGCGCCATCGCCGCAATTGTCGCCATAACCCGATTTGGACTTTCGTAATAAATAATCGTATGCGGAATTTTATTATCATCGCGTAATTTTTTTTCATCAAAAAAACCACAGAACGTAAACCTGTCGGTTGGGAACCCAGACAACACCAATGCCGACACACATGCCACCGGCCCCGGCACGACGAAAACCGGCACCCCCACATTACGTGCCGCCCGTACCAAACGAAATCCTGGATCTGAAATCCCAGGCATACCTGCATCCGACACGCATGCGATTGCCATCCCATTTTGAATTTTTTCAATCAAATCATCAATGACATCACGTTCATTATGCTCGTGACATGATATTCGTTTTGTTTTTATGTCAAATTGCATTGCCAACTTGCCAAACACACGCGTATCTTCGGCGGCAATCAAATCCACATTTTTCAATGTTTCAATCGCACGTGGCGACATATCCGACAAATTCCCAATAGGTGTACCAACAACATAAAGCCCCGATTGCATTCGAAATCCTTTTATAGTAAAATAATACAAAAATAAATGGATTTTTCAATGCATATAAACAGATTTTTTGGCTATATTGTTTCACTGTTAATTCTGGCGGGTTGCGCGGGCACAGACCGCCCCACACAATCAACCGACTGGTTTGACGCATACGAACAAATGCGTCCTGGCACACCATCGCAAATGTACGGTCAGCTTTCTGACGGCTATGGCACGCACGACGCGTCGTCTACCACTCATCACATGGCAGTAATGTTGCCACTGTCTGGCGACAATGCACCTGTTGGCAAAACGATTCGCGCCTCTGTTGAAATGGCCATATTAAAAAACGCCCCCGAAAATCTAAGTGTATCATTTTATGACACAACCAAAAATTTATCCGAAACAATTGACACAGTATTATCCACGAACCCTGAAATTATTGTCGGCCCAGTCTTTTCAAGCGACGCAAAAGCCCTGCGTGACAGCAAACCCGAACACCTGCCAGTGTTGTCATTTACATCTGACGCAGACGCATTGGGCGATGGCCTGATGACAATGAATTTAATGCCAACAAACGGGGTTGAAACAATTATCCGCGAAATGAAATCGGACGACATAAACCAATTTATTATCATGGCCCCCAACACAGATTCCGGTCGTCTGATGGCCGGCACCGCCAAGAACGCGGCCAGTATTTATGAATTACCACTGGCGGGCATATTCTATTACGATCCTGCCAATCCCGATTCGATAAAATCTGCGGCATCAACTGCATCTATGCACAACGCACGTACAGCGGCCCACACCCGCGCCCGCCAGGTATTATCAGACGTATTAACAAACGAACGCCTGACAATTGTTGAAAAATCGAATCTGAATACACAACTGGAAAAACTGGGTCGCACAGACACCGTTGGTCGCATACCATATGACGCCGTATTGTTCCTGGGCAATGGCGACGACACAAAATCATTGGCATCGTACCTGCGTTATTTTGACGTATCTGCGCGTGACGCACGTTTCTATGGCACAACCATGTGGGACGGGTCGGACATTGCGCACGACACAACAATGATGGGTGCAAAATTTGCAACCATGCCTGATATCAGTCCAAATTTTTCTGCCCTGTATGAACAAATCTCGGGCGCGGTTCCAAATCGTCTGGCGACATTTGGATACGATGCCGCCAACATGGCGATTGGCATGATGTATTCGGACAAATCAAACGCCGCCTACCTGCTGGACCCCAGTGGCTATATGGGCACAGATGGCCTGTTCCGCATGCAACCGACCGGTGCATCCGAACGCGCGCTGCGCATTGTTGAACTGGATGGTTCTGGCACGCCAAAAACGCTCAAAGACGCCCCTGCAAATTTCTTGGCCCCACTGTACAATATTGAACAGCGTCACATATCCCCTGCACCCGCCATGGATTTACAAACCCCAGGCATTGACCCAGATGACTACATCCGCCTGCCTGAACGTTTCACATCCAAGTATCGCAGCAAAACCATCGGCACGAACATAACAGTTGCCCCAACAATTCAAAAAAGCGAAATCGTCGCCATATTACCCGAAGATGACGGTGACGTTATCCAGACCCAAAACTTTACCCCTGTAAAATTGGAATCTGTATCACGCAATTACATCGACGAATACGAAGTATACGAAGAATAAAACAATACAGTTTATATATGCAAATAACCTTGTTTAATAAAAATCGCAATAATTTGCATTGGATATTTTTTTCGGGCAAAACTGATCAAATTAATTTATTGCATAAACATATGCACCCCACTTTTCAGAAACAAAAAAGCACCCCGCAGGGTGTTTTTTTTATTTCTGGTGGGAGTGGCTGGATTCGAACCAGCTCAGGCTTAAGCCAACAGATTTACAGTCTGCCCCGGCTCTCCAACTCCGGCGCACGCCCGAACTTTTTCGCCACAAATTCTTGTGACTTCCAACTGCGCCCCGGCAAATATGGCTGCACCACATAAACCATTGACGAAGTCTGGTGCGGGCAGCGGGAATCGAACCCGCATTTCAAGCTTGGAAGGCTTGCATACTAGCCTTTGTACTATGCCCGCAACAAATTCAAAGCCAACGGATTATATAACAAATGAAATAAAAATCAAGCAATTAATAACACAAATAACAATAATAATAACAATTGCAACGAAACACAAAAAATCCTAGACATCCACCACAAATCATATGATATAATCATATCACAAACAAAAACCAAAAGGGGTCACACATGAAAAAAATTTCATTATTTGCACTGCTTGGTATTATCAGTGCGGGCGCTGCATCCGCTGAATTTGCAGGACCTGCTGCACCGGCGGCAACTGCCACAAACGAACGCGGCGGCTTTGTCAGCGGCGCCGAAACAATTGTCACTGTAAAACAGGTTGACGAAATGCGCGACGATGTTCCTGTTATTATTCGTGGGAAAATTGTTCAACGTATGGGCGACGAAAAATATCTGTTCGAAGATGGCACAGGTTCCATCACGGTTGAAATTGACGACGACAATTGGCGCGGCCAAACAATAACCCCAACAGATACCGTAAAATTGTACGGCGAAGTTGATCGTGGCATTTTCAGCACAGAAATTGACATCGATTACGTCGAAAAATTATAAAAACCTGTCGCCACGACATATCGTTTTTGCAATTGCAAATCAAACGATATTTTCGTGGCTTTATTTATTTTTCAGCAAATTGCCTTTTACGATATCCGCAAACGCCATCCCGATAAAGGCCCCCAATATAACATCACTTGGCCAATGTGCACCAACCGCAATCCGCGACAGACCAATAATAATTGCCAGTGTCCAGGTCAACACTTTGTATTTTGGCGCCAACATCCCAATCATCACCAATCCTGCAAAACTGACCGTTGTATGTCCAGACGGCATAGAATTAAATGCCCATTCCCAAGACGGCGGGAAAAAGCCCGTCATATCCAGCGCCTCGAAAAATATAGGACGTGCGCGCCCAATAAATATTTTCAATATCTTTGCAATAATACCTGCCCCCAACACACTGCAAAATATTAAAAACGCATTATTTCCCTTTATATTCACCAAGAAATTCCGCAGAAATTCCTTAAAATTCACGCGATTTACACACTTTAAAAAAGTGCAATCTGTTTTGACGCATTTTTTCACACAAAAAACCAACACCGCGACCAATGCGCCAAAAATCCATACCTTGGCATCAAAAATCACATCCATCCAACGCCACAGCGCGCAATCAAATTCCCGCAGGAACAAAAACAATGGTTTATCAAACCACGCAATCCCCAGTGCCACCAACACCGACGTAACAACCGCCGCCATTGCCATTTTACGCCATTTAATTTCATTATCCGCCGTCAAAAACATATCCACACCCCAATTTTTTTATTCTGCAATTAATCTGTTATAAACCTTTTTATCTGTCAAAATCTTAGCCGACACAGCTGCCGCGACGGCATCTTCATCTGCGCCATTTACAATTGTCGGACATCCGCGTCGCACCTCTTTGACATCAACATTTTTTTCTTTGTTAAAATCACGCGCATTAAAATCATTGTTTATAACATTTAAAAAGAATGCATTTTGTTGCTGGCTGGTACGAATATTTGACAGACAAACAATTGGGAACAGTCCACGTTCATCAATGACATTTCCATGCCCTGTTTTTATTGATTTGTTCAGCAATTCTAACGCGCCCCCATTATCCAGATCAATATGCGATGCGATACGGGCA
>JAFNYG010000082.1 GCA_017383325.1 Alphaproteobacteria bacterium
AAACATTATTCATTTCAAAATCATACTTATAAATTCGATTATTAATCGACACATATTTATCCGGCAACGGAGCTATTTGCGATGAAAAATCGACATCAAAGTGATGCTTAATTGCATCAGACAGACCTGGAATAATATTATCTGGGTTTGAATTCAGTGTGTTGTCTGGATGTGGTACGGTGTGATTATATCTGTTTTTTATACTTATAAAACCACCTGTTTTCAGAACCTGAATAGAAAGAACCGAAGTCCCGTATTCGTCTTCGCGTTCTGGTTTGGCAAAATCCTTGCGGCGGATTTGGTCAACATCCTTGCGTACAGCATTAATAATAAAATATTTTTCAAATCTATGTGGATCTCTAAATGTGCAAAGTTCTTCGCCGGGTGCAAAATATTTTCTTATTGCATTTTGTCGTTTCAATGTATCTGCAACATACGCATCATAACCCGCATGACTAAGAAGTTCTATAGGGTCCATATGTACAGATTGTTCTTCGATTTGAAACCCTTTAAGCGATATCAGATATTGCATAATAGGTTCGGCATAACGACCTGCGTACTTTACAATATGATCCAGCCTCGGGATATCGAAAATGCCACTATCATAGTTACGAATTGCTTTTGCAAATCCTTCTCCGTTTTGTTTTTTTATAACGTCATACATACTTTTTTTTACGATGTCACACCCCTTAGATTACACTAACTATCATTATATATAAAATAAGAAAAATAACAAGTTGTAATTTTGCCAATTGATTTGAATTTAGTCGTTTTCGAGCAACTGGTCCATAAACACACCAAGATTACCTCTGGTGGAAATGGCTTATAGTGTATTACATTTTCTGTTTGCGTGATTCCTGGATTGTCCAGGTGTGTATGTTATTAACAAGCACCTGTTGATATATCGTTTATACAGAAAATCCATTTCGCGGTATAGCCACTATACACTTTGCATCACGGTTTTTTGTGGTTTTGTTGCATGGGGCGGGGTTGGGTTGGAAATGCACGCCCCGAATAAAATAAAAACAGCCCGCCCCACAATAAAAATTTGATTATGGCAAAAACCGACAGGGCAGGGAACCCCAAACACAACAAGTAGATTTTGCAAGTGTAACGCAGCGAAATCGTTACGGTTGCCTCGCAGGCATTTATGCCAAGAGAAAAAACGCACCAAATGGTGCGGTTTAAAACGGGTAGCCTTTGTCGGGATGCCAAGGCGAGTCCAAAGTTCCAGATTCCCAATGGTGTCGACCCGTTGATTTGGTCCGCCTGCATCACACAACGCATCACATGACGCTGCGTTTCTAATTTTTTACATTCATATTGTTTCCTTACTTTTTATTCATGTTCGTATGAAACTGCTGTGATGATTTGTTGCTTGTCGTTCTACGACCATATGTATGATCGGTGTTTTCATTGTGATAAAATTGCTTGTGTAAAAAAAGTTAAATAAAATTTTTGTTTTTTTATTTCTGGCATTTTAATTGTGATTTTCTATCTGCCATTAATGCTTATCGTATGTTCTGTGTTCAGACAACGTATTATTGTTTCCATTGGATTGGTATATCGGCATAGTCGCTAAGCCCTGTTGTGCCTTCATACGCTTTGCTGACTTGTGCATTGGTTGCGTCTGGCCAAATTTCATACAGGTATTTACCATTGCTTTTTGCAGAATACCCCGTCAAGCCATAGTTTCTATAGAATGTTTCACTGAACATTTGTGGCTGTGCATTGCCACCCAGTATTCCGAAAGCACCGTCTTGGATGCCTCTTAAGTTTTGGCAGTTATAAAATGTTCTATAAAACATTTGTGATGCGGCGTCGCCTGATATTTTTGCAAACAGTCCTGCTGGGATTTCGCCATCCAAATTGGAGCAACCTGCGAATGTATTATAAAACATTTTTTCTGCTGGCGTTCCTTCTATTTCTGCGAACAGTTCTGCTGGGATAAATCCGTCCAGTCCAGAGCATGAGTTAAATGTGCCTTCAAACATACGTTTTACTGGCTGTCCGTGTATTCCCATAAACAGATTTGATGGAATGTGGCCCGTTAAACCGCTGCAAGAAAATAGTGTGTTACCAAACATCAATTCTTGGGGCTGTCCATCAAAATGTCCAAACAGTGCATCGGGAATATCACCAGTCAGTCCCGAACATTCAGAAAAAGTGGCATTGTACATACGCTGTGCTGGTGCACCGCGAATACCAGCGAACAAATTACTTGGGATACTGCCAGTCAGTCCTGTGCATCCTTCAAATGTCGAATGAAACATATCTCGTGCTGGTGCACCGCGAATGCCAGCGAACAAATTACTTGGGATACTGCCAGTCAGTCCTGTACAGTTTTCAAATGTTCGATAAAAAATACCTTCGGTTGGTTCGCCTTCTATTACTGCGAACAAATGATCTGGGATGCTGCCAGTTATATTTTTTGCCCCGTGAAATGTTCCGTGAAACATTCTATAATTGCAGTTCTGTAAAATCACTGCCAAATAAACTGTTCGGCAATCTGCATGGCGCACCTGCAATGTATATGTTTAATGGAACATTTTACAATTGCACTGGGCTGACCGGGGAAATACCATTGGGCTTCTTTGGCGATTATGAAAATAACATAAAATCTTATATGTTCCAAAAAACATTCTATAACTGCAGTGGTCTGACTGGTCCATCCGCCAGAATGCCAGACGGAACATATATCTACAACTACTTTACAAAAGGTACAGGTTATTCCCCAACGTCCCAGATGTATTATAACTGCACAGGTTTGTCGGATTATTCCAGTATGCCATCAAGCGCCAAGTAAACTGGTATACTAACAGTCTTTACATCACACTTTGCATCACAGTTTTTGGTGCTTTGGGGACGTGGAGCGGTAATTTTGTTGGATTAGCGTGACTTTGCTCTTTCTATTTTGTTTATCAGTACCTGGTTTTGCAATACGCTGGCTCTCAGCATTTGCTGAGCAGATTTATCATAACTGTCAACATCGTTCAGTTTTGTCACGATATGATTTTGTAATTCAAAAACCCGTTTCATGCTTTGTAAAGCAGTGTTAATTGGTTGGCTTTTTGGCGTAATATTTATTTTGTTGTCGGGTCTGATATATTGTATCGCATTGCTATTTTTTTGAACAAATATTCCACCCATTCCATTATTAAAATCGTAACAGTGTTGTTGAACGTATGGCGTGTTATAGTACTCGTGTGGCATATATTGCTTAAATATTGGTTGATATATAACAGTTTTATTTAACGCATTAATATCCATAACCACTGGATGTACGGTTCTGTTAATTCCACGCAACAACGTTGTTTCTGAGTGTCTATAACCGACTGAACGCAGTTTAGACAGTTTTGGAAAACCTAATTTACCACTGACCAATCCGTCTGTTGATACACTGGTAATCAGTATGTCGTTAAACCACATTTGTAATGCACATGGTACAAACATAAACATATTTGTATCGCATCCAACCAGCCCCAGTCCGTTTCCAACACCGTTAACGCGTTCAATAATCAGCATTCTGTCTTTGGCTGCAACGCGGTCGTTGATATAGAAGTTTGGATCCATTAAATCTAATTTTTTTAACAGCATTAATTGCCCCAGCCACAACCCGGTGCGCAATTTATCAAACCAATCCAGCAGGGTATTGATTTCTTGCCCTGAAACAGATTTTGAATCCATCATTTTTAAAACCGCTTCCTTGGCTTCGCCCTCTAATTTTGAATCTGCGCTGTTACACTTTTCGCATGCCGGAAATGTTAATTGTGCAAATGTTATCTCTAAATCTGTTATTTCTGGCAGATGACACACCGATTTATAGCGCCCCAGGTGTTTGCTCAGCCATTGTGGAATAACGTGCTCTTTGTTTTTCTTTTGTGGTTTGTTTCCGCAAAAAACGCATTTTTGTGCCATAAAAAATCCCTTGTTTCTCTATATATTATAGTTGACAAAATCGTATTTTCAACAACTTTTTTCTTGTGTGTGGGGGAAATATTGATGACATAACAGAAATAGAATATGATGATGGCACAGGGTGCCAAACAAAAAACGCGCCATTTGGTGCCTTTTAAAACGGGTAGTCTTTATCGGGATGCCAAGGCGAGTCCAAAGTCCAAGATTTCCAATGTTTCAGACAGTTGATTTATCAGCCTGCATCACAGTTTTTGGCGTTTTGGGTGCATGGGGCGGATTTGGGTTGGAATTGCAGCCATTGGTTAAAATAAAAACAGCCCGCCCCGCACAGGCGGCACACCCAATCCAAAAATCAACAGGGCAGGGAAACCCAACGAAAAAACGCACCGTTTGGTGCGTTTTAAAACTGGTGCCGGTTGTCGGACTTGAACCAACGACCTACTGATTACAAATCAGCCGCTCTACCAGCTGAGCTAAACCGGCGTTGCCCCACAATTATACATATTGTGGGTGACAACGCAAGCAAAAAAATCATAAATATTCAAAAATACGAATTTTAATTTTGACTTTGGCAAAAGAATTTCAAGGGAGGTGACAAATTCCCTTGCCTTTGGATTTATTTGGGGCAGAATAGGGGAATGAATATGAAAAAACTACCAGAATTATTGGCGCCGGCGGGTACGTTGGACGCTTTTAAAACTGCCATTTTATATGGCGCAGATGCAATATACGCAGGATTGCCCGGGTTTTCTATGCGTGCGCGTGCAAAAATTAATACCGAAGAAGTAAAGCAAGGTATTGAATTGGCGCATGGCGCAGGCAAGAAAGTCTATCTGGCGTTTAATCTGTTTGCACATGATTTTGAGTATGCACATATGCCACGTGTCGCGGATATAATACGGTATTTGCAGCCTGATGCGTTAATTGTATCTGACCCAGGAATTGTTATGTGGGTTCGTGAAAATTTCCCGGATATGCCAATTCATATTTCGACCCAGGCGAACATTTGTTCGGCCAAAACAGTTAAGTTTTGGCAAAATGCGGGTGCAAAGTTGTGTGTGCTGGCGCGCGAAGTGTCGCATAATGAATTTAAAAATATCAGAAAAGAATGTCCTGATGTTGGACTGGAAATCTTTGTGCATGGTGCGATGTGCATGTCATATTCGGGACGGTGTTTGTTATCAAACTTTATAACAGGGCGACCTGCAAATCGTGGGGCGTGCGCGCAGCTGTGTCGATGGAAATACGATGTGATTTTACGCGAACGCGACAGCGGTGTCGAAATGCCGATTGACGAAGATGCACGGGGTGCATATATCATGAATTCAAAAGACCTGTGCCTGATGCCACGGTTGGCAGATGTTGTGTCTGCGAATCCAGATTCGTTGAAAATCGAAGGACGCAATCGTTCTGAGTATTATGTAGGCTCAGTCGTTCACGCATACCGTTGCGCGCTGGATACATATGCGCGCGACCCTGAAAATTTTGATCCCGCGCCATTTATGGAAAATTTAAATCGTATGGAAACGCGCGGCTATACAACGGCATTTTTTGATGGGCCACTGGGGCCAGATGCGCACAATTATGAAACAACGCGCAGTACATCTGAATACCATGCGGCAGGCGTTATCACATCAACTACAGATGACAGTATAATGTTTGAATTGCGCAATGAAACCTGTGTTGGGGACAAGATAACATTTATTTTGCCGGGGACAATGGATTCAGTGTCTGTTGAATTGCCAGAACTGATCAATGCCAAGAACGGCGAACGTGTTCAAAAGATGGCCGCGGGGATGGGAAATACAATTGTAATACCGCGCACATGGTTGGGTGATGCACACCACGATAAATTTGTTCCATACGTATTGGCATACAAGCGTAAAAGATAAAGCGTTGCATTATGATTTATAAAAAGAAAAACACCGCCGTTTCCGGCGGTATTTCCGAGTGTCCCGAAAGGAAGGAAAGGAGAAAAAGAAATTGGACACTCTAAACTGTGGTGTGGGTACCAGAGTCCAGAGGAGAGAGAATGTAGGAGGGAGTCTGAACCTCTGGTCCCCACAGATGTTTTTACATCTATCATTGGGTTTTGTCCCTTTGACGATTAAGAATATAGTACACTAAAAGCGATTCGTCAAGTGTTTTGTCAAAAAATTTTTTTGTGTTGTTTTGTGGTGCCTGTTCCTAGGAAATGGTGCTTGTTGTTTTGGGTGGTTTTCTGGAATAAAATCAATGTGATATCAGATGAAAAGTTGTTTCTGATATATAACTAAGAGGGAGAAAAAATGACACATGAAGACGTGTGGCACGCCATAGAACGTTTCGCGACCGAGCATGGTATGTCGTGTTCTGGATTGGCGAAATGCAGTGGTCTGGACCCAACCACTTTTAACAAAAGCAAGCGTTGGTCCAAAGAAGGGCAGCCACGATGGCCGTCCACCAACAGTATTTCCAAGATTTTATCGTCCACAGGTGCAAAAATTCAAGACTTTACCAAGTTTATAGATCCACCTGAAAATGGTCGGGAATAATTTTTATGGATTTCAACGTCACAAAAAACCGTAATGGCATCACCATTACGGTTTTTATTGGACATGCCGATTTATATCGTCTAGAATCAAGGCATATGTTAACCGGAATTCGCATTTACACATCAGATATAATATGGCGCCAAATCCTGGGTGACTTGGGGGCGATTGTTCTTGGGGCGCCAAATTCCATGGATATTAATTTTGACAATCTGGAAATCACCACCCCAATAAGTTCATTGGAACTGAAATCATTGTTGTTGAGTGTCAGTGATACAGGGAAAATTTTAAGGTTGGTATTTGGCAATGATGTGACTTTGCCACGTTTACAGGCGCAGATATTGGTTGCATTATACAAAACTGGCGGAATGACCGCTGGGGAATTAAAGCATGAATTGGGGTATGCGCCCGATGTCGCCACACATACAATTGATAACGCGATTTATCAGTTGCGTCGTACGTACGGCCGTGGATTCATTTTGAATACAAATGGGGTATATAGTATTGGCAAATTATAGATTATTATCTTTTGATAAAATCCCCAGTACCCAGGATTATGCGCTGGAAATGATTGCGACCGGGCGTGCAGTCGATCGTACGGCCGTTTTGGCGGCGGCACAGTCGGCGGGGCGTGGGCGTATGCGCCGCACATGGATTTCGCATCATGGAAATTTATACGTCAGCTTTATTTATTTATCGCCAGAACGTGATGCTCGTTTATCATATTCTGTGGCGGTTGCAATTGCAGAAACCATCGCGTCATTTGGTATTCGTCCGACGATAAAGTGGCCTAATGATATTCTGGTTGACGGTAAAAAAATAGCTGGGACATTAATTGAATATTCTGGCAGTTTTGTTGTCGTTGGAATTGGAATAAATGTAAATTCAAATCCGACGGTTGAACGATATAAAACCACCAAGATGGATCGGTATGCAGAAATACCAATGAATGAATTATTGCATCGTCTGATGCGAAATATGGATAAATGGCGTCAGGCTGATTTTCGTATGGTACGTTCGCGTTGGATGGAATTAGCAGCGTGTATAAATTGTTCTGTTAAATATCGTGGCGAATCGGCCCAGCTGATCGGGATAAACGAAAATGGCGCATTGGTTTTGCGTCGTGGGACGCGGTATTTATTGGTTTATGGTGATGAAATAACCGTGTGAAACGTTGGTTTTTTACGGGTTTGAAAATATTGTCTTGACTTTTTGTTGAATTTATGATAATATACATGGCATAAACAGCACAGATTCTAATCACAACTTCGGTTGTGTTTTTTTATTGCCCACGCGACTGCGTGGGTTTTTTTATTAACAACAGCAGGACACAAAATGCAAATGACATTGATAAAAAATCCAGATTCGAATTTGTCCAGCAATATGGCAATGGCGTACAAAATTGCACGTGTTGTATATGCCCAGACCGGTGCAACATCCTTGCATTTGGTATGTGCGTTCACGTCGATGATAAAAAATATATCTGATGCATCTGGTGTATCGATATCTAATCTATTGTGCGACAAAAATATATTTCCTGTTTTAGACAAATCGGATTCAAATCATGCGCGCCTGCAGGTTCCCGCAAACAGTCGTGCGTTTCAAATGTGTGTCAGAACTGCGCAACGCATGCTTAATGGTCTGTTGCCAGATTCATGTTATGGTGCAACCAAATTTCATTTTGCAGACACTATTCCATCATGGGCAACCAATCGCGGTTATATCGCAGATATTGATGGTGTGTTGTTTTATGTGTAACAGGTATTTTTATGAAACGAATAATACGCGGTGGATATCTGTCTGGATACCGCACATACATAATTTCTGCAACGGGTATTTTATCTGCTGTGGGCGCATATTTAGTTGGCGATACAGATTTATTTACAACGTTGCAGGCAATATTTACATTGGCGGGAATTTATTTTCTGCGCCGTTCAAATGAAACCAAAGGAAAAGACAATGGATAATATCCCAGAAAAATTTCGTAATGACGATGGCACATTAAATACAGACGTGCTGATGCGATCATATAATGAACTGGAAAAAAAGATAGGCACAATGATATCTGTTCCAAATGAAAAATCAGATGATGCGTCACGTCAAAAATTTAATCGTGCAATTGGTGTTCCCGAAGACGCATCTGAATATCCTGTTAACGAGTTATATGATGATGAAAAACTTCGTCAAAAATTTTTTGAAATTGGTCTGACAAAAACACAGGTAGAAAAAATTTACGATATTGCAAATGAATTTTTATCACCTGTGATATCAGATTTATTTTCTGTTCGCGATCAATCCAGTGCGATGAATGAATTAAAAAACTTCTTTGGCGGCAAAGAAAAAATGCTTGATGCGTTGCGTGCGATTAACACATTCGGCGAGCAGTTTTTACCCCAGGATGCCTTTAATGAGTTATGTGCTACACCCCAGGGAATTCAAAGCGT
>JAFNYG010000083.1 GCA_017383325.1 Alphaproteobacteria bacterium
AACAATTTAATTGTTGGTTGCGGGATATCTGGTGCGACAATGGCGCGCATTTTGGCAGAACGTGGCGAAAGTGTAACAATAATCGACTCCAAAGACCATATTGCAGGAAATATCTATGATTATTACCAAGACGGTATTTGCGTTCATAAATACGGCACGCATATTTTTCACACGTCTAACAAAGCGGTCTGGGATTTTGTGTCGCGTTTTTGCCAGTGGTACCCATACCAGCACAAGGTGCGTGGTCTGATTGACGGTCAAATTGTGCCAATTCCATTTAATTTAAATACATTGCATGCGGTATTCCCAGAATCAATTGCGAACAAGATTGAACAGAAATTACTGGATAATTTTGGCCTTAATGTAAAGGTTCCAATTTTGGAATTGCGCAAAAAAGATGACAAAGACCTGCAGTTTTTGGCGCAATACATCTATGAAAAAATATTTTTGGAATACACATTGAAACAGTGGGGGCAAACGCCTGATGAAATTGATCCGTCTGTATCGGGGCGTGTTCCCGTGTACATTTCGCGTGACGACCGCTATTTCCAGGACAAATACCAGGGAATTCCGATTGGCGGTTATACTGCGATGATAAAAAACATGCTGAATCACAAAAACATCACGGTAAAATTAAGGACCCCGTTTAACAAGAATATGAAATACGACCGTCTGTTCTGGTCGGGCAGTATCGATGAATTCTTTGATTACAAGTATGGTGAACTGCCATATCGCAGTGAACGTTTTGAATTCATCACATACCCATTTTCACGGTTCCAGGATGCCGCGGTTGTCAATTACCCATGCAACTATGATTTTACCCGCATTGGCGAATACAAGTATTTTTTGAATGACCAATCGGCAAAAACCATTGTTTCATATGAATATCCCGAACCGTTCGAAAACGGTAAAAACGATCGTTATTACCCGATTGCAAATCCGCAAAATGCAGAACTGTATCAGAAATACTTGTCCTTGGCCCAACGTGCACACAATGTTCACTTCTTTGGCCGTCTGGGGGATTATAAATATTACGATATGGACAAGGCCGTCGCCCGCTGTCTGGATTTAGCCAAAGGAATAAAATAATGCCAAAAAAATCACTGCCCCAGGTATCTGTATTGGTTCCATGCTATAACGTTGAAAAATATCTGGACGAATGTTTGGCCAGTATTGCAAATCAAACCCTGACAGACATTGAAATCATATGCATTAACGACGGATCAACCGATGGCACATTGGACATTATCAAGAAATATGCCAAAAACGACAAGCGCTTTGTCATAATCGACAAAGAAAACGAAGGCTATGGCAAATCCATGAATCGTGGTCTGGATGCGGCGACCGGTGAATATGTTGCGATTGTTGAATCAGATGATTGGATTGAACCAAATGCCCTTGAAATATTGTACAAAGGTGCGAAAAACAATAACGCAGATTTGGTCAAGGCTGAATTTGTATTCTTTGACAATGACACCCGCGCCCAGGCGCCATCATGGGGCATTGGCCTGGATCCAAAGTTATATGAAACTGTATTTTGCCCCACCGAAACGAATCCTGAAATTATTTGGACGGGCCACCCCAGTATTTGGACATGCCTGTACAGCAATAAAATGTTGCGTGACAATAACATCCGTTTTGCCGAAACCCCGGGCGCCGCGTTCCAAGATATGGGGTTCAAGCCCAAGGCTTTTGCGGCATCAACACGTTTTTGGTACACGCCAACGGTTATTTTGCATTATCGCAAACATGCCAATAATTCTGACAAAAATAATAACAAGATTTATGCGGTGGCTGATGCACACGACGATACTGAAAAATGGCTGTTTGAAAATCGCCCAGATTTGGCAGATATGAACAAGATTATAAACCGTTCACGTTTTGCGAATTATGTTTGGAATTTGCGCCGCCTGTCTGGCGAACCCAAAGAAATGTTCCGCCAGCGTTTTCAGACTGAATTTTATTTATACAAACATAAAAATCAATTGGACAAGACGCATTTTGACGGCAAATCATGGTTAAAATTATACACGGTTATCTATCCGCGTAATCCGATGTGGTGGTTATTGCGCATGTTGACTGTTGCGGTTGGGCCAATTTATAAAAATCGCGTTCGTTATGGGTACAAGGTGCACTATTTATTTAACTGTTTACCGATATCCAAACAAAAGCTAGCAGGTGTAAGACATAATTAAGGTGTAAGATAATGGCAAATAAAAAAACAATTATTTCAATTCTGGTTCCGTGTTATAACGTTGAAAAATTCTTGCCCCAGTGTTTGGATTCCATTGTGAACCAAACGTTGCGCGACCTAGAAATAATCTGTATTAACGATGGTTCAACGGATGGGACATTGGATATAATCAAATCGTATGCCGACCGTGATGACCGCATTGTAATCATTGATAAACCGAACGAGGGCTATGGCAAATCCATGAACCGTGGTCTGGATTTGGCGACTGGGAAATATATTGGTATTGTTGAATCAGACGATTGGGTTGATGCGAATATGTTTGAATCACTGGTTCGCATTGCCGAAGAAAATGATGTCCAGGTTGTAAAAAGTAATTTTTACGAATATACCACCACCAACGGCGAAGAAAATAAATTACGCCGTTTGATTCCTGAACACAACGCAGACCGGGTAATTTGTGCCCGCCAAGAAACGGGTATTTTCCTGTGTCAGCCATCAATATGGTCTGCGATATATCGTCGTGATTTTCTGAATGAAAATAATATTCGTTTTCTGGAATCCCCCGGGGCCAGTTATCAAGACGTTGGCTTTAATTTCAAGGTTTGGTTGATGTCAGATCGTGTATGGTTGACACCTGTTGCATATTTACACTATCGTTGCGACAACGAAAACGCATCGGTCAAATCCAAGACTAAGGTTTTCTGTGTTTGTGACGAATGGAACGAGGTTGAACGCTATATCTCCGAACATTCTGAAATGTTCGATGGCACCCGTGAATTGATACCGCATGTTAAATGGGGTAATTACAAATGGAATTTACTGCGATTAGACGAACCGGCCCGCACCGAATTTCAACAGGTTTTGACCCGTGAATACGATGGACATATTAAACGTGACGAATTCCGCCGCATATTCTTTGATGATCGTTCTTGGTTTGATATATTGCATATGGTATATCCCCAGTCATTATCTGTTCGTTTTTGGCGTATATTTTACCGTGTGATATCCCCGATATACAAGACCCGTGTGAAATACGGCACCAAGAAATATTATTTATTTGGCTTTATCCACGTCCGTAACACGAAAAAATTACCCCAGATAAAGGTCACGGTAAAATGAATAAGTTTATAATTCGTCTGCTGTGTTGCTTTATTCCAGACAAGAAACTGCGTCATATTTTACGGCAGTGCAGAATTGGTGGATATCGCAATATAAAAAATCGTGTTGATATTGTATATTGTGGCCGTAAATTACCCAGGTTTTTTCGTGTCTGTGGTTTGACCGTGCTGGCGGGGGGCAGACAGAACCAGATTATTATTGATTCAGGTGCAAGATTTTTCAACTGCCATATTTTGTTCCGTGATGCCAGAAATTGCACATTTCGCATCGGTAAAAACAGCAGAATGGACAACATGGTCGTCCATTTGTCATGGGGCATTGGGGCCGGTGTTAAAATTGGCGACAATTGCACATTTTATGGTGGGGGCATGTGGGTTGGTGAACCAAATGCCAGATTAGAAATAGGCAAGAATTGCCTGATGGCTAATCCTGTTTATCTGTGGGCGGCCGACGGGCATGCGATTATAGACCGTGGCACCAATACCGTAATAAACACGATATCAAAGCCCCTGATTATTGGTGACCATTGCTGGCTGGGCCAGGGCGTTCGTGTATTGAAAAATGCCCATATCCCCAACGATACAGTGGTTGGTGGCGGTTCTTTGGTGACCAAGGCATTTACAGAATCACATACTATTTTGGCTGGGAATCCTGCCCGTGTTGTAAAAACGGGAATTGATTGGAATCATAAAAATCCATATTGGATGGATTTGGAATTAAAGGCGAACAAGCAATGAAAAAAACACCAAAAATATCAATAATCGTTCCTGTTTATAATGTCGCAGAATATATTGATCAGTGTATGGAATCTCTGGTAAACCAAACAATGACAGATATTGAAATTATCTGTGTTGACGATTGTGGCACAGATAATTCAATGGAAATTGTGCAAAAATACGCAGATGCAGATTCCCGTGTTCGCATCATAAAACATGAACATAATATGGGATTGTCCGCATCACGCAACACTGCCTTGAAAAACAGTTCTGCCCCATATATCATGTGCTGTGATTCTGATGATTATTATACACCCGATATGTGCCGTATTATGTTGGAAACATTGGAAACGTCTGATGCAGATATTGCAATGTGCGGTATCAATATAACATATTTGGCGGACCACCACCTAAAAG
>JAFNYG010000084.1 GCA_017383325.1 Alphaproteobacteria bacterium
ACAGTCATATCTGAATCATTGCGCGAAAATTCAAATTCGCGGAAATAAAATCTGTCGTTTGATTTATATAATATTTGCGGTTGATAATCAGGGTGCACAAATATCATGGTATCGAAACGCTGGGCATACTGCAGCAAAGCACTGTCTTGATATGACCATGGGGTTTTCAGCGACTGGTAATGGGTATTACCGTGATAAATATCTATGTAATATTCACTGATTACGATCAAGTATTCTTCGTCATCAGATACAGAAAATGATACTAATCGTGCAGCGCCAACCAATGTATCGGCCGTGCGCAGACCACTGCGACGCGACAGACCGCCACCCGCCAAAACATCCATATTTTCCAGCCGGGACAAACCATTAATATTATCATGTGCGTAAAATTCAGGGGCAACTTCGCCGTTTGCAAATGAATTTTGTGTTTTTATAAAATCTGCCATGTGAAATATCCCCTAAATTTAAAAACGCGCATTAAGTAATGAAAAATCTGAAATCCCGTCCGTAACAGATGTGGTACTGTCTATAAATTTCGCGGTTTGTAATTCTGTTTCATACATCGCCGCCAACATACGAAATACAGTTTGATCGCCCATCAGCGGAATACAAAATTCCATCGCCAAACGCGTCGCAGCCAACGAAACAAAATATCCTGGATATGATTCCGGGGTGGTTTTTACAACTGCGGTTATCGTAATCGTATCGCCATCGAATAAAATCTTGTTGCCGATAATGTGACCTGATGTTTTCAATACGCGCAACACGTTTGTCGGAATCAAAAAGTCACCGTCTGTATTTTTCTTTAATTCCAGGCGCTGTGTCGCAAAACGCCATGGATGGGCAGCAATAATCGAATCCATCACAGGTTCAAATAATGTGCGCGCCAGTTTTGATGCCGCAGTATCATCTGTCAGTGACTGAATTGGGGTTTCGCCAATTTTCAATAATGCCATTGAACATAAATCTATTTTTGTAAGCATTTTTGCCACCTTAGGTTAAAAATATTTTGGGCCGACAAATTAATGTCGACCCGGATAAAAAAAAGAAAAAAATATCTTATGCCAATGCAACAGTTGTAACATTCAGGTCTGTGATATTAATTTTCTTGATTGCAGTATTGTCAGATGCGTTGATGATGATAATATCACCAATGTTCATCAATGTTTTTACATTGTTAAAATACCCGTTGGCAGTGACCGTTGCCAATGTTTCAGATGCGCTGCTGTAGTGCCACAATGTAAATCCATTTGCATACGCAATGACAGATAAATTTTTGTTCTGAAAAGCCATATGTTTTTTCCTTTGGTTAGATAGAATTTAAAATTGTGTTATTCAGCATCCGAACACTTGACACGAATAATGCCATCAGCATCAATCAAAACCGCGCCCTGGGACATGCTGTTGCTGATAAAGTGCGCAGCGCGTTCCCCATGCCATGAAATATCTGTTTTGACTTCCTGGCCACAGGCATGACCAATACTGGATGCGTGATAAATAAAGCAGTCGCGATTAGTGTCTGAACCCGGCAGGCCATTGTACAGAACCCATGTAATTCCCAACCATTTGCGCGCAACGCCACCGTTCAACAATGGCAACGCATCGCCAACATAGTCCGCAGATACAAATTCGTCCATCGACAGCAATTCGTTCCACTGGCGTACGCCAACAACCGCAAAACGGCGTCCATCATCTGGAACATCGTTTGTGTTCAATACTTCGACCGCAGATAAAATCAAATCTTTGGTCAAGCCTGTTGAATAATCACCAACATTGGCCGTTGCATTATTCATGGCCGACACGATTAATTCATCGGTCTTGCGTCCCAATGCATATGCACCAGCAGATGCCACAACACGACGTTCATCAATATTGACCTTTAATTCATCCAATGCATCAACCCAATCGCCCGCATAATAATCAGACAACATACATTCAACAGGTTCATGATTCAAATTCATAACAGGCACAATACCATGACGTGATTTTGTACTGGCGGTGCCACGACCAACCTTTTGAAAAGTAGTAGATGCGCCAACAACCCCAGATTTACTGCGGACCGTCGAACGCAATTTAGTGCCCATTTGCTGATAAGCCAAATGAACATCAGCTTCGAATTGTTTCACAAATACATTATCTATGGAAACAGACATAAAAAATCCTTTGGTATAAAAAAATTAAACAAAGATATCGTAATTGATATCCAGAATAAATTTTGTATTTTGGTTATGCATAAAAATGCGCCATCAAACAAAAAATTTGGGTCCATCGATATGGATTGTCCATAAAAAAAATCAGTCAGACATGCGCAAATATCTGACTGATACTTTTATAAAAAACCCCGCAAATGCGGGGTAAAATTAAACATTATTTTTTCTTGCAACATTTTTTTGCAGGTGCTTTTTTCACAGCAACTTTCTTTGCAGCTGGTTTCGCAACTACTTTTTTCGCTGGTGCTTTTTTTGCAACTGGTTTTGCAGCGACTTTTTTCGCAGGTGCTTTTTTTGCAACTGGTTTTGCAGCTACTTTTTTCGCAGGTGCTTTCTTTGCAGCTGGTTTTGCAGCTACTTTTTTCGC
>JAFNYG010000085.1 GCA_017383325.1 Alphaproteobacteria bacterium
CGGATCGACACCATTTTCTGCGGCGCTGCGCATATCATCAGATAATTCAGCCGCCTGTCCCCCACCTGTCCCAGTTTCAGAAACAGCTTCTTGTGTCTGCTGATTCTTTTGTTCTGTGGCGGCTGCAACCAATGCCTTTTGTTCTTCTAATGCGGCCTGCATCTGTGCCATTTGTTGTTCATTTTGTGCCTGCATATCTTCCTGCATTTGCGCCATTTGCATCTGCATTTGTTTCAATTGCGCATCATTCTGTGCAGCGGCCTGTTGTGCGGCCAGTTGTGCCTGCTGTGCCTTGCTGTTTGCATTTGACACCATCTGGGCAGAAATAAAATCTATTAATTCATCACCATGTTTTTTGCAGGCCGCATTACTGTTAACGCACCCTGCGACAATTGGCCGTGCCACATCTATGGTTGAACAACCGGCGCACTTTGGTTGCGCACAACGCAAAATCAGCGAATTACAATTTCCAAAATCAGCAGTCGCCCCACCAGATGCCATTGTACGACTGTTCATCAACTGGTTCCAATTATTGTTATTTGTCGCCCCTGCATTTCCATTCCATGCGGTCAAATTACTGCCCGAT
This sequence comes from Alphaproteobacteria bacterium, assembly GCA_017383325.1. The sequence goes on from JAFNYG010000085.1 coordinate 587, forward strand.
GTTGTTGCAACCTGGGCATGCGCAAACACCGGGGTTGCGCACAAAGCCAGAAATAAAATTCGCTTAAACAACTTCATATTCTCTCTTGCCTACAATTTTAACACAAAAGCCCCCCAGATAAAAGTAAAAAAACTAATTCCTTTTACCATCACACAATCGAATTCCAATAATAGATAAAACCAATATCACTATCATCCATCCATTCAAACCAATTACACGATACGGCGTCTTATGCGCCCCCCAAACAAAACCATCCAATGTCCCCACCGCACCAACAGGCAATGCCGATATTACTGCGCCATCTGCCGCAACAAACGCACTTATCCCAGAATAATTTGCCCGAATAATCGGCAGCCCTGATTCAATCGCATACCGACGCACCATATCCAAATGCTGATACGTACCCGGCGTATTTCCAAACCAATTATCATTTGTTATGTTCACAATCGCATGCACGTCACCATCCCCAGAATCCAATAACAAAGAATCAGAAAAAATAATCTCATAACACACCGCCGGCGCAAAAATAAAATCACCGATTGCAATTAAATCCGGCCCACTACCTGGCGCTAAATCCACAGGCGTCGGGAAAAGCCCCAATGGACTATATTCGCCAAATGGAACCAAATGCGATTTATTGTAAACCATTTGAATATTTCCATATTCATCCGTCACGATCATAGAATTAGACAATTTTTTTCCGTCAAATGTATTTGCACCAATAACCACTGGCCGTCCTACCCCCCCAGCAATTTCTATTTTATCCCCCGGCACAACCACAAACGGATATGTTGTTTCAGGAAAAATAACAATATCCACACTTTCTCCCTGCGCTGCCAAACGCATTAACTGTTGCATGTTATATTCTGCCCTGGCCAACACCTGTTCCCGATTATGAGTCGACTTTTGCAACTGCGAATTTGCTGGCTGAACGATACGTATCATCGGTCCTGTTGAATCTGCACCAAAATCAGAATATTGCATGTTTTTATACCCAACAAACACACCCACACACCCAATAATCCCCAGCACACACATCATCGCCCAACACTTGCGGCATTTTCTGTTGCGCAAAACCTCAACCATTATCGCCACGGCACCAACAATAACAACCGTCAACCCCAACGCACCCCACAGCGCCATTGAATTTGCCAACACTGGCAATGGCATCGCTATATTCGCGACCGGATTCCATGGGAACCCTGTAAACATCCATTCACGTGCCCACAGCACCAAACCCCAAACACAGGCAAACAAAACCGCACGACCTGCATTTGATGTGCGCACACGCGCAATCGCAATAAATGGCCACGAAAAAATCAACGCGCCCGCGATTGCCAAACCAATCACACCTGGGATTGTCCAAATTGCAAACTGCTGCGCCAGTTCTGGCACCACATAAATAGAATGCAACACCCACCAAAAATTTGCCAATGCATACATCGCACCAAATGGCGACACACGCAACAACGCTTTCCAAAACCCACCGATATTCTTGTTACGAACGGTCAACCAATACGCACCCGCAATACCAATTATTGTCCACCACCACTGATAGAATGGCGCAAACCCAAAACACGCAACACCACCAAACAGTGCGTACAGCGCATATTGCCAAAATCCGTTTTCGCGAATTTTAAATCGCCCCACGAATCGAATTAATCCACCACCTGGGCAACAAACACCATCCTGACAAGCATCCAGCACTTCATCTGCATACGGATTTTTAATTCCCAACTTTTTCAACACGCGAATTTCCTTCATTTCCATCAGCACCGCTTCTTGATCATCTAAATGATCATACCCCAACAAATGAAACATACCATGAACAACCATATGCGCCACATGATCGGCAAATGTAATGTCTGCATCTTTTGCTTCACGCATAACAGTATCATACGATATATAAATATCGCCCAACAACACATCATCGCCCAATTCAAAAGACAGAACATTTGTCGGTCTGTCAACATTACGATATGTTTTATTGATTTCATGGATTTCCGAATCATTGGTCAAAATTATTGACACTTCGGCATTTTTATACTTTTCGCCAACCACCAAAGCAGCAATTTTTTCAAAATCAATCTTATACTTTTTCCAGCGTTTATCATGAATATCCACATATACTTTCATTTTTTCCACTCTTTATAATGGCACACTATGCCATATTTCCCTGATAAGTTTTTCCATAGATAAACAAATCCCCCCTATTATTTTGCGATTTTTTTATCCTGGATTGAATTTGTCGTTTACCGCCCCCGAATGCCATCTTAGCATTTTTGCCCTGTTTCATTTTTTCAGCCACACGTGTAATATCACGCTGCACACGTCGATTACCACTTGCCAACGCCAACTTATAATTCGCCAACGCCTTTTGCAAATTACCTAATTGCTCATACGCAAATCCTGCATTATATTGCGCTGCACCATACTGCGACCTATCACCAATTCGTTTCAACACTTCGCGCGCCTGCACAATTGCATCGTCATATCGCCCCAGCTGATTATATGTCGCGGCCAAATCATTACGCAATAACGCGTTATCTGGATATTGCTGTATCATTTTTTCATACTTTTTTGCGGCCGCATTATAATCGCCCGCCTTAAAGCTGCCGATTGCATCCGCATACAGGTCTTCATAACCTATAACATATGTCTTAATCTCGACCTGTTTTAATTCATTTCTTTTTTCCTTAGACGCAAATACATTTTCCCAAATACCGCTGGCACCAATTTCACATTTCCCGGCCAAACATTGTTGTGCAACATCTTTTGGCAACCAATCAATAACAGGTTTATATCTGGCACCAGTTAATGCCTGTCCTGATTTATTTGTTGGTTTTTTCACCCACGTTAAAAATTCTTGCAACGTTTTATCATTAACAATCCGTTGTCCTTTTTTTTCAACAAACCAGTTTTCACGTTTTTCGCCAACCTTGTTATAAAATTCATACATTGCCCCAACGGGAATTTGCAAAAAAACTTCTGGTTTAATATTACCTTTCATCACCTGGGCTTCCAACCATCTGCGCCAACGCAAACCGTTTCCACCCTTTAAAAAGTTTCCCAAAGCATCTGCAATTTTTCCCTTGTCTTTCCCATACAACCACGCCTCTCCAACTGACGTTGGATGTTTAACAGGATATTTTGCAAAAACACCACGCACCATATCCGCCGTAATTGCATTACCATATTCTTTATGCAGTTTATCCAATTCGGCAAACCTTTCATTGTACGCACGATTTCTTTTTCCATCAACGCGTGGCTGTTCTATTAAATCCGTTCCAACATTATACGTTGCCGCAGACAGCGCAATCAGTTCTGCCGCTGAATTAATATTCACCTTATCAAATGCGACATCATAGCACCACAACCTAAACAAAGTTTCTTTTTGAACAATATGCCAAGACGCCAATTCATACGCCTGTTGTGTTGTAATTGGCGGTGTATTTTTGTTCACACGCGTTCCATCTTTTAACACGGTCGAACCAAATCCAATTGTCCAAACCCCCTGACCATCCAAATAAGGAACATGTTCGCCATTTTCATTGGTCACAACCCCCTCTTTCGCAACTAAATCTGCGACCAAATATGGCACTACCGGTTTCATTTTATCCAGATATTCTGCATACGTCCCCGCCTTAGCCTTTTTAATTTCGCGCTCTATCTTTATTTGATCCCCCAACTCTGCCAGTTCTGAATTATCCAACCCCAGCTTTGCCCCCCACACAATTGCAGCTGTCATCATATAATAAATCACATGCGCAGCCAGATTCGGATTTTGTTTTATAAATTCTTGAAATTTATTTTTTTCACCATTTTCATTTTTACTAACATTTATTTTACCCAATGCCCGTTCCCAAGCACGCAACAAATGATTATCCAGCGTCACATATTTTGCCATCCACAACAAAAACTGCGACAACCCTGTCACAGTCATTCCTGCCCCCTTTGCAACATTTCCCACCACGCCTTTTGGCTGTGTACGCTTTATTCCCTGAGTTATACGCCCAACTGCCTTATGTGGTGCGTTAACAATTTTACGAAATTTTTCAGACATCTACTTCCTCCCCAGACCATTTTTCTTGGCTATCTTTGAACGTTTACGTGCATACGCAGGCGCCACAAACGGATAATCATCTGGCAATCCCCATTTTACACGATACTCCTGCGGTGTCAGATTAAAGCGTCGTTTTATATATCTGCGTAACATTACATGCCACGTACCATCTTCCAGGCATTGAATTTTGTCAGGCATCACAGAATCTTCAATTTGCTGTGGCGTCACCGACGTTCCGCGTAAAATCTCGCGTGCGTTTTTAACAGCCTCTTCCATTGTCAGTTTTGGATTTGCATTAATTGCCGCAGCCGCCAAATTTGCCACCGCCAATGTAAACTCAGAATTTTTATTTACCAACTTGCGCTTTCCTTTATATTTTAATAGAATTATTATATCACAAATGAACCATAAATAAAAGCCAAGTAAAATGACACGACCACTTGCCGATTTAATGCGTCCAAACACAATTGATGATGTTATTGGACAAACGACGCTGTTGGGCGAAAACGGCCTGGTCCGCCGCATGGTTGATAATAACAAGTTATCTAATTTAATTCTGTGGGGTCCGCCCGGGTGTGGCAAAACCACGATTGCCCGCGCATTGGCAAATTCTGTTGACATGGACTTTGTACCAATGTCGGCTGTATTTTCTGGCACCGCAGATATAAAAAAAGCAATGGATGCCGCCCGCATGAACCGGGACATTGGCCGTGGCACATTACTGTTTATTGATGAAATACACCGATTTAACAAAACACAACAGGATACATTACTGCCTTACCTGGAAGATGGCACTGTGGTATTTATCGGCGCGACCACCGAAAACCCCAGTTTTAATTTAAACAACGCGTTATTATCACGTTGTCACATCGGGGTATTACAGCCATTATCGACCACAGATTTATTGACATTAATAACCCGCGCCGAAGAATTCGTTGGTAAGAAATTACCACTTGAAAACGACACCCGTCCGCACCTGGCCCAGATGGCAGATGGCGACGCACGATTTTTGTTGAATACAGTTGAATACCTATTTAACGCAAATTTTAAAAAACCACTATCACCCGACGCACTGGATAACGCAGTACAAAAACGCGCCCCCCTGTCGGACAGGCATGGCGACGAACACTATAATCTGATATCTGCGGTTCACAAATCCCTGCGTGCCAGTGATACAGACGCCGCGTTGTATTGGACCGCCCGCATGATGACATCTGGCCAAGATCCAATGTACATATTCCGTCGCCTGACCCGCTTTGCGGTCGAAGATGTAGGCCTGGCCGACCCAAACGCACTGCAGGTTGCGATTGCCGCCTGGTCTGCATACGAAAGATTGGGCAGTCCCGAAGGCGACCTGGCCTTGACCCAATTGGTAATATACCTGGGCACCGCCCCAAAAAGCATTGGTAATTATCGCGCGCAAAAGGCTGCCTATGCCGCCGCCCGCGAAACAGGCAGTTTAATGCCCCCAAAAAACATATTAAACGCACCGACAAAAATGATGAAGAATCTGGGGTATAATGCGGGTTATATTTACGACCCCGACACCGCCAACGGATTTTCTGGACAAAACTGTTTCCCAGAATCTATGGGCCGTCAAAAATTTTACCAACCAATCGAACGCGGATTCGAACGCGAAATAAAAAAGCGTCTGGATTATTGGGACAATTTACGTGAAAAATTAAACAAATCAAACTAACGCGCAATCATCATTTCGCCAATTTCACGCAACATAGCACGCACATTACACGAATAATCTGTACTTTTTGCGACACAGCCCACATTTGCCCGCTTAATCAACCCCGACAAAGTACGTCCCGGCCCCAATTCATAGGCACGCGTAATATTATACTGTGGAAACGTTTCCATAATATCCAGCCAACGCACCCCATGCGTCATCTGATTGCACAACGCATCACGCACATCACGTGGATTCGACATAAAATTTGCTGTCTGATTTGAAAACCAGTTTGTCTTGGGCGCATCGAATTGAATCTGTTCCATTCGTGCACGCAACAATTTTTCTGCACCTGCCATCAACGCACAATGCGCCGGCACCGCAACATTTAATCGCTTGGCGATACGTGCACCATGCTTTTGTGCCGCCACCACAATTGCATCCAATGCGGCTCCATGTCCACTGATAACGAATTGATCACGTGCATTATGATTTGAAATCTGTGCATATCCCTTACCTGCGGCTTCGACCATACATTGTTCAACATCATCTTTGTTTAATCCAACAATTGCCGCCATTCCACCGGCACCGGCCACATCCTGCATATACGTTGCACGCGCCGCCAACATTTGTACAGCATCGGCCAATTTCATACTGCCCACACAATGCAGTGCCGAATACTGTCCCATTGAATGCCCCGCCATTGCATACGCAATGGTATGCAGCGGCACACCAAATTCGGCTTCGACCACATTTGCAATTGCAACAGAATGCGCAAACGTTGCCAAAGATGTATTTTCAGGCTTGTTCAATTCCGACTGTGAACCTTCAAAAGATATTTTTGCAATATCGCGTTTTGCGACATCTGACACTTGTTCAAAAACATATCGTGCCACCGCAAAATCATTAAAAACATCCGCGCCCATACCAACGTATTGCGCACCCTGTCCTGGAAAAACAAAAATTATTTTATCTTGCATAACAAGAAAAATATAACACAAAATAAAATATTGTCAAATAAAATCCAACGACTCTTGCTTGGTAAAAAATAAAAGATAATGGTATAGATAAGAACAAATCAGGCATCATAGTGTACTGACGCTACATAAGATGCCTGATTTGATTTTAGATGAATTATTCTAATTTATTTGTTAGAACAGAATGTTGACACGCGCCCCAACCTGCGCATCATCCGATTCAAACTCATAGTCAATATGCCCCACATACTGTGTACGGCCATACTGACGCACCAATTTCATATGCAACCATTCCTGGTCATAGTCTTTACCGGTTTGAATATCTTTGTGCGTTGCCTTGCGAATGGTCAGACCTGCCCCAATTCGCCAGTCGGGCGCGATACGGAAATATGATTCTGGTGTAAAATCCAAGAACGCAACCCCACGCTCATCATCAAACACCCATGTTGATTTCACGGTTGCCGCCAATGTCATACCCGCCCATTGACGCCCCATACGCACCCCCACATAATACGTAGAATCCGCATAGTCTGGTGTACGCACACGATGACTGCCCCCAAACTTGAAACCGAACAAAACATCTGAAATTATACGTGCATCATTATCGTCTGCATTTCCCATTCGATATGCACCGCCCAAATCAATGGCAGAAAACCCATCTTCGGGTCCGTTAAAATCATGCTGGTAATGAACATTTGCACCAATTGCCAACCGATTATTCATCCCATACGATACCGATTGTCCGAAACGCAAAATATGATCCCAATACGAAACAGACGACTGGGACAAAATTTCTTCTGCCCCCTGCAGAAACAACGGATCCGACGTATCGGTTGCCAAATCATTTGCACGCGCAAACGACGGTGTAGCCATCACACCCAACAAACCCAAAATCGATAAAAATTTACGCATAAAATCTCTCCCTACATCCCATATAAACACCGCCCCCAGATACCCGGGGGCGTATTAATTTAGTAAACTCTAGAACTGGAACATCACCTGCAAACCAATCTTGGTTTC